>CAZRYP010000184.1:0-5468 GCA_964604295.1 uncultured Treponemataceae bacterium | reverse complement strand
CCCCGAACGCCTCGCCGACCTGGCTTCGGCGGCGGGCATACGCGCGCGGAGCCGGGGCGAGGACTCAGGCGCCTGCGCCCTGGCCTTCGTCGACGCGGTGCGCTCCCTCAACGCCGACATAGGCATCCCGGAAAAAGCCGCCTTCCTCCGCGAGGAAGACATCCCCGGCATCGTCGCGGACGCTTTGAGGGAAGCCCATGGCACGCCCTATCCCGTGCCTGTCGTGCTGGGACCTGCCGAGCTGGAGGCTGTCCTGCGCTCCATGCGCCCATAGGAAGGGAGGGGTGATGAACCGTCTTCGCGAAATCCGCGGACTCCTGGGCCGGTTCTCGGTCCTGCTTTTCCTCCTCCTTCTCCTGGCTCCCGCCGCCGGGCAGAACGGCCCCGGCCTCGCCGGCGTCGCCCATACCACCCTCCCCAACGGCCTGGAAGTCTTCGCCGTGGAAAACCGCTCGGTCCCCCTCGTCACCATCTGCGTAGCCTTCAGGGGAGGAGCCTCCGCCCAGACTCCCGGCACGGCGGGTCTCTTCCATCTCTACGAACACATGCTCTTCGCCGGGAACGCCAAATTTCCGACAAAGGAAGCCTTCAACGCCGCCCTCAACGCCATGGGCACGACCAGCTGGAACGGCGCCACAGGCACGGAGTTCATCAACTACCACATCACCGTGCCCTCTGACAGGCTCGCCGAGGGCATGGATTTCTGGGCCCAGGCCGTCCGCAGTCCCGTTTTCGATCCCGCCACCCTCGAGACCGAAAAGCTTGTCGTGCTCAACGAAATCCGCGGCTATCATGCCGACCCGGCGCGCATCGCCGCCAACGCCCTCGAATCGAGAATGTTCGCGGACTTCCCCTGGAGGAAGAACGTGGACGGCCCCGAAAAAAATATAGAGTCCGCCGCCGTGGCCACCCTGAAAGCCATGCAGGCTTCCTTCTATATTCCCGGAAACATGGCCCTCATGATAGGCGGCGACTGCGGCCTCGGCGAAGCCTTCGCCCTCGCGGAGGAACTCTTCGGCGGGTGGAAGGGAACCCCGGCCCCCTTGCTCGGCGAACCCCCTCACGGCCCCATCCCCCCGGACATCCGGCTCATCGCGACGGATGAGCTCTTCTACAGGGGCATAGCCCAGGTGCAGTTCAGGTGGAGGGGCCCCGATGTCCTGCGCCAGACCGCCGACACCTACGCATCCGATGTCCTTCTCTTTCTCCTCTCCTCTCCCGTCGGGCGCTTCAAGACGGAGATCATGAGGAAGGTTCCCAAGCTCTACGATGCCGAGTACATCGATTTCTCCTACCCCACCGCGCGCGACGGCGGCAACTTCATCTTCTCGACCTACATGCTCATCGAGAAGCCCGCCGCCGAGGGAGCCATCCTCGACAGGGTCGAAGGCCTCCGCAAGGCCGTCCTCGAGGAGTTCTCCCTCCTCGCCGCCGATCCCCAGGCCTATTTCGGCTCCGGGGAGCTGGAAAAGGCCAAGACCAAGCTCATCGACCAGAACATTTACGCCATGGAGAGCGCCCAACGCTTCGTCACCGATACGCTCACCTTCTGGTGGTCCACGGCCACCGCCGACTATTTCTTCGCGTACGAGGACAACTGCCGCAAGGTGACCTGGAACGACATAACCGCCCTGGCCGAGAGCTACCTCTCAGGCCCTCCCGCCCAACCTGCCGCCACCCTCATCCGCATCCGCACCAGCACCTTCGGGACCGACACGAGGATGGGCGCGAAAATCCAGGAGCACGGCTATGAAAGAGTGAACGCGGACAACGCATTCTGGTGGCAAAAGTGAGGAGAAAAGCATGAATGCGCCCCATCGCGCCAGCCTCCCGGCCCTGGCCTTCCTCGCGATCGCGATCGCCTCTCCGGCCGCCGCGCAGCCCGAGCCTGCCTTCGTCCGCGACAATCTCCCCACCTTCTCGACATCGACCCTTTCCAACGGCATCCCGATCTACGTGAAACGCAACAAGGCCAACAGGGTCCGCAGCATAAGCCTCGTCCTGCGCGGCGGCTCCCTCGTCACCCCTCCCGGACAGGCGGGCTGGCCCAAGCTCGCCTTCTCTGCCATGTCCCGCGCCTCGGCGAACTACCCCTACGAGACTGTCGCCGCCCTCCTCGACGGCACATCGAGCACGATATCGGCCTCCAGCCAGTTCGAATATTCCGCCTTGAGCCTCAATGTCCTCGACAAGTACTTCGACCGCCTCCTCCCCATTTGGAGCGATATGATCGTCTCCCCAGGCTTCGGCGAGACCGACTTCGCCCAGGCGCGACGCGAGGCCGAACTCGCCATTCAGTCCAAGGACCAGAACCCCTGGTCGGTGACGAACAAGCTGGCCAACGAAAAGTACTTCGAAGGCCACCCCTACGCGACCAACCCCGACGGCACGGAGGCCACGGTCGGCAAGGCTTCGGCCGTCGACATGAAGGCCTGGTACGCCCGCAACGTCTCCGCTGACAGGCTCTTCGTGGTCGCGGTGGGCGATTTCGACGCCGCGGTCCTGGCTGCCGCACTCGAGAGCAGCCTCGGCTCCATCCCCGACCTGGCCCTCGGCCCAGTCCCCTCCGCCCCGGCCTTCGGCCGGGGCGCCCCCGGCAGGCTTTTCACCCAAGACCACGACCAGTCCCGCGGCATTGCCTACCTTCGCGGCGACTTCGCCGCCCCGGCGCCCGGCAGCCCCGACTACATGGCCGCCAATCTCGCCATGAGGCTCTTCTCCGACCTCCTCTTCGCCGTGGTCCGCGACAAGTACGGCGCGGTCTACACCCCGGGCGCGACGATCAGGGCCTTCGGCGCCAACTACGGCTCGGTCTCCATCTACAAGACCCAGGCCGCCGACAAGATCAAGGCCTACATCAACGAAGCCGCCTCGATATTTTCCTCCGGGCGCTGCGTCTCCGTCGATCCTTCGCGCCCTGGCGAGGAATCCCGGTACATGAGAATCCCCGATGCCCTCGAAACCTACAAGCGCATGTTCGCCAACGACTACTTCGACGCCGTGCGCACGAACGCCGCCATCGCGGGCCTCATGATCCGTTCGGTTATCAGCTCGGGCGACCCCTCCGATTGGATCAGGGACCCCGCCCGCATCGAAGCCATACTGCCGGGCGATGTCGAATCGGCTTTCGCCGAGTACATCCTGGGAGGATCCTTCACCTGGGTTGCCGTCGGCGATCCATCCCTGACCGCCCAGCTGACACCGGGGGAATTCACCTCGTTCTCCTCACGCTAGAAGCCTTCGCCCTTGTCCTCAGTCTCTACGCGCAGGTATTCACTTGCAGGCTTCCTCCAGCAGGCATAACCCCCAGCCTCGCCTTTCTCCCCGAAAACCACCACAGCCTCGCTGAAATTTTCAATTGACTTCGCGATCAAGCGGCGTATTATGTGTATGGAAAAGATAATTTTTCTAACGATAACAAAAGATACAATCCGGCCTTTTATTCTGTTTCGGCGAAGAAAGCGCCGCGTATCTGCCCCCTATCCTCGCGCATTCCGCCCGCGCCCTCGCGTCACGGCAAGTCCCCTCTCTATTCGCGCCGGTCATCGCCCGACTCGCCCCGAAACCCCGGAGGTCTTTTCATGACCGTATCCATTCTCGGGAATGAATCGGGATACTTATTCATCAGGATTCCCTACGATCCGGCCATGATCCAGGCGGTCAAGACAGTCAGGGGACGATTCTGGGACGTCGAGAAGAAGGCATGGTTCCTTCCCGACACGCAGGAGAGCGTCGATCAACTTCTGAATGCCTTCCATGAAACCGGTCTGTTCGGCATGATCGAGATCGACCACAAGGCGCTCATAGGTCCCGATTCCGTCTTTGTCGAATCCGGGGCTGACGCCGCCTCCGCCCAGCAATTCATCGCACCCTTTCGCAAAGCCGAACCTGACCCGCAGGCTCCCTTTATCCGGCGATATCGCACCGCTCTCCTTGCCCGCCACTACAGCGACCGCACGATGGCATCCTATGAGCAGTGGCTTCACCGCTTCCTGCACGCCTACAAGGAGCGTTCGCCCAAGTCCCTCGGCAGCGCCGAGATAAACGCCTTCCTGAGCCGCCTGGCCGAGGAAGAAAACGTGAGCGCCTCCACCCAGAACCAGGCGCTCGCCGCCCTCCTGTTCTTCTTTCGCACTGTGATGAACATGCCCGTCGGCGACATCGGGGAAGTGATCAGGGCCAAGAAGCCCAAACGCCTCCCCGTGGTGTTGAGCCGCCAGGAAGTCCGGGCCGTGCTGACCGAACTCCGCGGCGACAAGTTGCTCGCGGCGTCCCTCATGTACGGCACTGGGCTAAGGCTCATGGAATGTCTCGAGCTCCGCGTCCAGGACATCGACTTTTCCCGCAACGAGATCCTTGTACGCAACGGCAAGGGTGCCAAGGACCGTGTCACCATGCTTCCCGAAACCCTGAAGGAACAGCTCCGCGAGCATCTTCTCAAGGTCAGGGGAATTCACGACACCGACAAAGCGGAAGGCTGGGGTCGCGTTCAGATTCCCGATGCCCTCGAAAAGAAGTATCCCAACGCATCAACCGATTGGTCCTGGCAGTGGGTCTTCCCCCAGGAGCGTCGATGGATCGACAAAGAATCGAAGTCGGAAGGGCGCTACCACATGGATCCGAGCCTTCTTCAAAACGCGGTCCACCAAGCCATCATTAAGGCCGGTATTGCCAAGCGCGCTAGCTGTCATACATTCCGCCATTCCTTTGCCACGCATTTGCTCGAGAGCGGGTATGACATCAGAACCGTACAGGAATTGCTCGGTCATAGCGATGTCAAGACGACGATGATCTACACTCATGTGCTGAACCGGGGACCTTCGGGTGTTCGGAGCCCCGCAGATGGTCTTTGATTACTTTCTACCTTGAACTGTCAAAATTCACTACCGTTCAAATCAACATTTCTCCATTTTCTTTTACCAAATAATTTTACCCTAAGCTCTCCTTTTATTTGCGCTCTTATATGGTTCAGTCATTAATTTAAAATCTTTCTTCCATTTATCTGTCCAATAAATGTTAGAATGACCAGATTTGTAATAGTCCTTGCGAATAAGAAAAAATATAGAAGAAATAAAATTAGTAAGAATATTACTTCTATGAATGGAAAGAAAGTCTTAAGAAGCTGCTCTCAAGAGCGCGATTGGGCAAATTTAAAAAGTGGCGGCTGAAGAGCTTCACTTTTTGCAGCATTTATAAAACCATCGCAGAAGTTTCAGCATACTACCAAAATAAAGATGTTTGCAAAGAGCTGCAAAAAGCTCGCGAAGAAGCCGCAATAGGCAATTCGAGAAAGGCGCGCAAAGAAGAGCGGCAAAAGAGCGACTTTCTTTCAAGGCAAAGAAACATTAGAAGATCCAATACATTATTAAGAGTAATCAATAGCGATGAGGCTTGCAGAAGTGTATGGGATGGCAATGGTAGATTCAACCACCAAGTGCAAAGACTAAAAGAGTTCATCATATACCTCC
>CAZRYP010000183.1:0-5495 GCA_964604295.1 uncultured Treponemataceae bacterium | reverse complement strand
CCGGGCTGATCTCCCCCCGCTTCGGCAACCTGAGTATGCGCGCGGGGTTGGGCGAAGCCATCTTCACCGCCACTTCCAGGGGGATGCCGAAGTTCACGAGATTTTTAAGTCCTCCGACCATGGTGAGGGAGCTGCCCGCGATGACATTGTCGGATTTCCGGAGGAAGAGCCTGTCGCTCATGTACACTTCCTCCTTGTTCGCGACGAAGGGTCCCGAAACCTGTTCGGTCGGCTTCAGGGCGTCGGTCACGAGGACGATGTTCGTGTCGGGCTTGTCGCGCACGAGGAGGCGGATGAGGTCGGGGTGGACGTGCTTGCCGTCGGCGATGATCTCGCAGGAGAGGTCGGACTGGATGAGGATGGCGCCGACGGCGTTCGGATTCCTGTGGTCCAGCCGGCTCATGGCGTTGAAAAAGTGCGTGGAATGGCGGATCCCGGCCTGCATGCCTTCGAGCATGTTCTCGTAGGTGGCGTCGGTGTGGCCGGCCTGGAGCACGATTCCGGCCTTGTTGCAGTAGAGCGCCAGCTCGCGCATGCCCCTAAGTTCGGGAGCGACTGTCATGTTGATGATGTGCCCCTCGCTCGCGTTGTAAAGCCTGTGCATGAGTTCCAGGTCGACGGGACGGACGAATTCCGCCCTCTGCACGCCCAGCCTGGCCGGCGAGATGAAGGGGCCTTCCAGGTGCACGCCGAGGATGGTGGCGCCCTTCTCCAGGCCCATCGCGGCCACGATGGCGCGTATGCCTTTGACCATATCCTCCTCGGACATGGGGTAGAGGGTCGGGCAGAAGGCGGCGACGCCGAAGGGAGCGAGTTTCTCGGACATGTGAAGGATGGAGTCGACGGAGAGGTCTTCCGTGCCGTATCCCGCGAAGCCGTGGATATGGGAATCGATCAGCCCGGGAACGAGATAGGAACCGCCCGCATCCAAGACAGTGTCTTCAGCCGAAAAATGCTTCTGGAGAAAGCGGCGCTCGGAGAAGACGTCGACTATCGTCTCGCCTTCGATGAGCACCGCGCTTTCGGGCATCTGGGCATAGCCGGCCACGACGGTCGCGTTATGGATGCAGGTGGACGGCATATGCTTTCCTGTCGCTTTACTCTGTCGCGCCCGAGGTGGCGTCGGCCTCGCCGGTCCATCCGGTCGAATCCGCAGGCTGGGCCGGGGTTTCGGCGGCAGGGGCCGCGGTCGCGGGCGCGACCGGTGCGGGCGCTTCGATGACCGGCGCCGCCGTTTCCGGTGCCGTGGTGGCGGGCGTTTCAGCGGCTGGCGTCTCCACCGCCGGGGTGTCCGATTCCTCGTATTCCTCGGAGGCTGCCGATGTGGCGTCGGATTCCTGGGCGGGAGCCGCGTCGGCCGGAGCCTGGGAAGCCTTGATGGCATCGTTCCACTGGGCCTTGAGGTCGGAAATCATGCCGAAAATCTCGTGGCCTTCGGGGTAGGATTTCACGAAATACTCCTCGGCTTTCGCCAGATCCCCGAGCGCCGCGGTCAGGCCTTCGGCGGACTGGGAAATTTCGCCCGAAAGCAGAGCCTTGTAGAAATAGAGGGCGGCCATGACATCGTCAGCAGGCGCTTTTTCGATCGCCCGGCTCAGGTACCTGAAGCCTGATTCCGGATCGTTGGCCGAAAGCCATGTGGAGAGTACCGAACGGATGACGTCGGGATTGCCCGGAAAGGCCGCGGTCACCGCGTCGGCGGCGGCGTCGGCGGCGTCGGCCTCGCCGAGCTGGACCGCCACCAGGTGACGCACAAGCCCGGGCATGTATTCGGTGGGGAATTCCTTCTCGAAACCGGAAATGTACTTCTCGAGATTCTCCTTGTCCAGCGCCGACAGTCCGGCCTTGATCGCCGTCACATAGGCATCGTTCAGCTCCTCCTCGTCGACCGGGGCCGCGATGATCTTGTCGGCCAGCGGATACACTTCGGTGAAGCGGCCCGAGGAAAAGTAGATGTCAGCCATGCGGAGGATGAGGACATGGTTCTCGGGGTCGAGCTCCAGGCCCTTGGCCAGGACGGACTCGGCGGCGTCGAAGCGCTGGAGGGTCATGAGGATTTCGGAATGCCTGTCGAGGCTCGCGGGGGTATAGGTATCGTAGGCCATCGCGCGTTCATAATTCTCCGCGCCCTGAGCGAGGATCTCGGCGTCTTCCTGTAGCCACTGGCCCTGATAGTTCGCCCATACGGTATGGTAGAAATCGCCCAGCATCATGGAGAGGACGGGGGGTATCGCCTCGCCCTTGACCTCTATGGCCTTGGCGATTTCGCCGGGGTTGAACTCGATGGGATCGCCGATGATCTCGATATCGCCGGCACGCGCCGATTCCAGATCCTGCCCTTCGGTCAGATCGACAAAGCCGAACACCAGGTGAAGCGTGTTCTGGGCATATCCGTCGAGGGCGATGCGGACTTTTTCGGCCAGGATGAAGGGGTTCGCGTTGGCCGCGTCGAATTCCGCGAGGGACTTCCATGCCGACAGCCATTTGCCCTGCGCGGCGAATTCCTCCGCCTTGGCGATGCTCGCGCGGTCGGCCTCTGGGGCGTCGGCGTAGAAATCGGGGGTGGAAACCGCCGGCTGCGCGGTTTGCGCAAAAAGCATGCCGCCCGAAGCCAGCAACAGGACTAAGGCGGCCGCAAGCCTGATTACAGGCATTGATCTTCGTGAAGAGGAGTTCATTCTCTCTCCTTGGTTGACATTTAGCCGCCTTACGCGGCGGCGTTTGAGATAATATATGCAAATATACCATGGAGCGGGAACCCCGGCATACTGCCTATTGAACAAACCGCCGAGGGTTTCGTATCATGCGCGGGCGCGGCTTATTCGCCGATTTTCGCGCGAAAGAAGCACCATGAATCCGAAGACCCCGGATACGACCCTCGCCCGGCGCATGAGCGCGCTCGACATCCTCTACGCCCGGGTGCGGCTGGCCCAGACAGGCTTCAGGGCTTCCGCCGCGGAGAAGGGATCGGCCCTGTCCTGCCCCGCCGATTGCGGCAGCTGCTGCTCGCGCTTCGTGCCCGATGTCCTCCCCATCGAGGCTGACAAGATCGCCCACTTTCTCCTCGCAGGGAAGCCCGGGCTGATCGATCGCCTCCGCGCGGGCGAAGGGGTAGCCGAAGCCGCCTGCCCCTTCTGGAATCCGGACAAACCCGGGGAAAACTGCATGATCTATCACGTCCGGCCTCTGATTTGCCGCCTCTTCGGATTCAGCTCGGTTCTGGACAAATGCGGGGAACCCGCCTTCTCCCTGTGCAGACAGATGCCGCCTGTCGCTGGCAGCCCGCCGAAGCGCCTCTTCGTCGGCGTCTCCGCCATGGAGGAACTGTTCGGCTCGGCGCCCCCGCTGATGATCGATTTTTCCCGGGAGATCATCGCTCTCGACCCGGGCGAGGCGGGAAGGAGGACGGGCCTCCGCGAAGCCCTCGGCTCCTCCCTCCCCAAGGTATCCCTCCTGCTGAAGCTGTCCTCGACGGAGCCGGAAAGAGATGAGGACCCGGACAGGACGGATGATCTCATGAGGGCGGGCTGAACCGTGGAGCCCCGGCATTTCGCTGGACGGGAAGGCATTTCCGGCTTGCATTAATTTCCTGACGATTATAGGGTGTAGCTGGCTTCAAGCCCCAACGCGATGAAAAAATACCTGGTCCTGGCCGGCAATATCGGAGCCGGCAAATCCACCCTCGTCAGTCTTCTGGCCGACAAGCTCGACTTCGTCCCCTACTTCGAACCCGTCGCCGAGAACCCCTTCCTCAAGGACTTTTACGCCGACATGAACCGCTGGGCCTTCCACTCCCAGGTGTTCTTCCTGACCAGCAGGGCCCGAAGCCACAGGGAATTGGTCACCGATCCCCGATCCGTCGTGCAGGACCGTTCCCTCTATGAGGATGCCGAAGTCTTCGCCAGGAATCTCTATGTCCAGGGAGCCCTCGGCCCCGAGGAATGGGCGACATACCGCGAACTCTACACCACCCTCGCGGCCATCCTCCCCCCGCCCGACCTCGTCATCTACATTAGGGCTTCGGTCCGGACTCTCAAATCCAGGATAGCGGGGCGCGGGAGGGATTTCGAGGCGAATATCCCGGACGCCTACCTCCAGGGTCTCAACTCGCTCTATGAAGAATGGATACAATCCTTCACGCTCGCCCCCGTGCTCACGATCCCCGGAGACAGGCTCGATTTCGTGGAGGACTCGCATGATCTGGAGGCCATCGTCCGCAAAATAAAGGAGAGGCTCAGGGACAAGCAGACGCTGCTGTTTCCCTTCGACATGTGAGGAACTTCGTTCGTCGGGGATTCAGCCTGCCCGGTTTCGAAAGGCGTCAGCGCGCCCAGCGATCGAGAATCTGCAGATAGCGCTCCTTCACCTCCACCACCACGTCTTCCCAGGTCCTGCAGAGCGTTTTCTGCGCCTTCAGCGCGACATCGGCCAGGGCCGCCCTGTCGCCCAGCGCTTCCGTCACCTTCGCGGCGAAGGCCTCCGCGCCGTTTTCGGCGAGATAGCCGTTGACGCCGTCGTTGATGGGATCGGCCGCGTTCGATCCCTTGATAAGGACCGAAGGCGTCTTGCATGCCGCCGCCTCGCGCACGACGAGGGCCCAGGTATCGTAGAATGAGGGAAACAGGAATATCTCGGCGCGCGCATAGATCGCCTGCAGGAGTTCCCTGTTGAAGACGACGTCTACGAAAATCACCTTTTCGGCGATTCCGAGTTCGGCCGCCAGCGCCTGGAGTTGCGGCTTCGCATAGCCCTTTCCGACGAATACCATCCTGAAGTCGGGTATCGCTTCCATGACGATCGGCAACGCCCTGAGGAGAAGCTCGAGGTTCTTCTCCAGGGTATGCTGGCCGACGTAGAGGCCGACGGGAATTCCCTCGGGCAGGCCCAGGTATTCAGCCCCCCTCTTCCTGTATGCCGACACATCCTCGATAGCCCTCATGTCGATGCCATTTTCGACGACATCGTAGGGACCCTTGTACCCATACTCGCGAAGGGTCTCCGCGACGGACTCCTGGGGCACCCATACATGGTCGACGCCATAGTAGAAATCCACGATCCTCTTGACCTGATCGTCCACGATGGGCTTGATGCCGATGACGCGCTCCAGGTCGTTCCGGTATTTGGAATGGAATGTCGCGACCACCGGAACCTGCTTTTCGCGGGCCACCTTAGTGGCGAGAAGCCCGGCGGAAAAGGGCGAATGGGCGTGCACGATGTCGAAATCGCGATTCTTGAGTATGTACTGAAGCCTGATGTCGAGGTCCGGGAGTCCGATCCTGTAGGGAGGACGGACGAAGGTGGGCATGGAGAGAAAGCGGATCACGGGAAAGGGTTCCTTGTCCTCGTGATTGGGCATGAAGGGGGTGATGACATAGGCAGGGCCGAGTATTTTGTTGAGCCATAAGGCGTAATTCTTGACGGTCATGGTGACCCCGTCCATGATGGGCAGGTAGCCGTCGTTGAATAGTCCTGTCTTGACGATATGCATATCGCAA
>CAZRYP010000182.1:0-5496 GCA_964604295.1 uncultured Treponemataceae bacterium | reverse complement strand
GGCGACGCGATGGGAAAATACCATCCGCACGGGGACCTTTCCCTCTACGACGCCCTCGTCCGCATGGCGCAGGATTTTTCGCTCCGCTACCCCCTTGTCTACGGCCAGGGCAACTTCGGCTCCATCGACGGCGACCCTCCCGCGGCCAGCCGCTATACCGAAGCCAAGCTCTCCCGTCTCGGCGAGGAGATGCTCGCCGACCTGGACAAGGACACGGTCGTCTTCGGACCCAACTACGACGAGTCGCTGAAGGAACCCCTCGTGCTGCCTTCGGCCTTTCCCAACCTCCTCGTCAACGGCTCCTCGGGCATCGCGGTCGGCATGGCCACCAACATGGCTCCCCACAACCTCCTGGAGGTGGGCGAAGCTATAGCGGCATATATCGAAAACCCCGACATCGACTTGGAAGGCCTGATGCGCCACATCAAGGGGCCGGACTTTCCTACCGGCGGCATCATATTCGGCCGGGAGGGCATCAAGGACGCCTACAGGACGGGAAGAGGCAAGATCATCGTCCGGGGCAAGTTCATCATCGAGACGATGAAGAACGGCAAGGAACAGATCGTCTTCACCGAAATCCCCTACGCGATCAACAAGACCACCCTCATCACCAGGATCGCGGACCTCGTGAGGGACAAGATTCTCGAAGGCGTCACCGATCTCCGGGACGAGAGCGACAGGGAAGGCCTCCGCATCGTCATGGAGCTCAAGAAGGGCGCCATCCCCAAGCTCGTCCTCAACAGGCTCTTCACCCACACGGCCCTGCAGTCCACCTTCGGCATCATCAACCTTGCCCTGGTGAATGGAAGACCTAAGTGCTTATCCCTAAAGGAATTAATTGAATTATTCGTGCGGCATCGCGTCGATGTCGTCACCCGGAGGTCGCGGTTCGAGCTGCGCAAGGCGGAGGAGCGAGCCCATCTCCTGCGAGGCCTCGTCATAGCCCTGAGGAACATAGACGAAGTCGTGGCCATCATCAAGGCCAGCAAGAACGTCGAAACGGCCAGGCTGGCCCTCCAGAAACGCTTCGAGCTCAGCGAGATCCAGGCCCAGGCCATCGTGGACATGAGGCTGGGAAGGCTCACGAGCCTCGAAACCGAGAAAATCCTCGCGGAATTGGCCGAAATCGAGGCGAAAATCGCCTATCTCCAGGGTCTTCTCGCCAGCGACGCCATGATCCTCGATGTCGTGAAGAGGGAAACCGTCGATATCGCGAAGAAATACGGGGACAAGCGGCGCACCGAGATCGTTTTCGACAATGTCGAGGCCATCAATATAGAAGATCTCATCAAGCCGGAGGAGATGGCCATACTCATCTCCAACAAGGGCTTCATCAAGCGGGTCTCGGTCCATCTCTACAGGTCGCAGGGCAGGGGCGGCAGGGGTTCCAATTCGACGAACCTCATAGAAGAGGACTTTGTCGAGCAGCTTTTCGTCGCGAACACCCACGATTATCTCCTCTTCATCACGAGCGCGGGCAAGGCCTACTGGCTCAAGGTCCACGAGATACCGGAATCGAGCAGGCAGGCGCGCGGCGCCCATGTGAAGAGCCTTCTCGCGATCTCCCCCAATGAGGAAATCACGAAGGTAATAGATTTCAGGACCTTCTCCGACGACCAGTTCGTCCTCATGGGCACGCTGAAGGGCGTGGTCAAGAAGGTGGCGCTGACCGACTTCATCAACGCCAAGACCCGCGGCATCATCGCCATCTACCTCGACGAGGGCGACCAGCTGGTATCGGCCTGCCTCACCGGGGGCAAGGACGAGGCCATGCTCATCACGAGGAACGGCCAGGCCCTCAGGATCCACGAGGAGCAGGTGCGCGTGATGGGCCGCGCGTCCCGCGGCGTCCGCGGAATCCTCCTCTCCGACAGCGACGAACTGGCAGCCATGTTGCGCGTCAACCAGGACGAGCTCATGCTCCTGGCCACGTCGAACGGCTACGGAAAGCGCGTCGCCTACAACAACTTCTCGAGCCACGGGCGCGGGACGCGCGGCCAGATGATCTACGTTCCGGACGGCGTGTCGGGCGAGGTTGTCGGCGCCGTGTCCATCTGTGACGAAGACGAGGCGATGATCATCACCTCGACGGGCAAGACCATAAAGATCGAGGCCGACACCGTCCGGATCCTGGGCAAGAACGCCAGGGGCGTGCGCATCGTGAACATAGCTCCTCCCGATCTGGTGATAGGCCTGGACAGGGTCGTCAACGAGGGAGATGAGGCCGTTCTGGCCGGAACTTCGGAACTCTCGGAGGGCGTAGAAGTGGAAGGGAGCATCGCAATCCCGGCGGATGAAGCCACGGATTCCGGAAGCGAATCCGGAGCGGAACCGGCGGCCGATGCGGACGAGGATGCCGACATGAAGGCACCCGACGAGGAAGAAGTCTGAAACGTCGACAACCGATCGAAAACCCCGGGCTGGCCCCGGGGTTTTTTATTGTCCGTTTTAAACTGAAAACGGGAGATAATTTTCCGGACCAAGGCTTGCCCCGGCCTGCGTACGCCCGGCTGTTTCACGTGAAACAAAACAGAAAGTTCATGGACTTGTCTGAGAGGGTGACGCGGGCGTTCGCCGGCATCATTTCCTTGACGAAGAAAAGCATCGTGCCGTAAGGAAGAGGCCCGGGCATTTCGGCGCTGCCTGAGCCAGGTCGAGCCAGGAAAGTTTCACGTGAAACAATGGCGATCGGGCGTGGCCCAGCCGGACATGCGGGTTCTGCGGGGCGGGCTGATGCCGCCCGGCGCGCGCGGGCTGCCTAGCGTGTGCAGGCTGCCTCGGCTCAGAATTTTCTGGATAGGGAGTAGGCGACGAATTCCCTGAGGCAGCCCAGGGTTTCCTGGTCGAGGCCGGGAATCCTTTCCGGGAGACGGGCTATGCAGACCTCGGCCTTCAGGGCATAGGATTCGGCCAGCTCGCGAACCTCAGCGTCCACGCCGTGGGCTCTTACAAGACCACGGACGTAGTCGACATCGCCCGGGCCTATGGACTTGCCGCCGAAAACGGATTCGAAGCGCGGCCGCTCGCCCGGATCGAGCCTTTCCGACAGCAGGATCATGTAGGGCGTCTTCTTGCCTTCCCTGATATCCGAGCCCACTGGCTTGCCCAGCTCTTCTTCGTTGCCGAAGAGCCCAAGATGATCGTCCTGGAGCTGGAAGAGGATACCCAGGTTCAGGCCCAGCTCTTCCAGGGCGGGCAGGGCGTCGTGCCTGCCGGCCGCGATGGCCCCGGCGCAGAGGGGGAGGCAGATGGTATAGCTGGCCGTCTTGTACAAATAGACCTCGAGGGTATCCGAAAGCGGGGGAAATGCATCGCGGTTTCCCAGCCTGACATCCTTGACCTGGGCCAGGCAGACATTGACGAGCTGGCGGGAAAAAAGCTCGCCCATTTCCGCGCCGAATGAGTTAATTAGTTTCCATGCAATGAAATAGAATATATCTCCCGCGCAGATTCCCAAGGCTTCGCCCAGATCCGCGCAGGCGGAAGGTGCCGTGTCCGCATTCCCGACCCAGGCTTCGGCCTCCATGCGCTCGAAGGTCCTGTGCATGGTGGGCATGCCGCGGCGAAGGTCGTCCTTGTCCATGATGTCGTCGTGCACGAGAAGCCCGGCCTGGAAGAGTTCCAGGGCCGTGGCGAGCCTCAGGGCGGCCCGCCTTCCTCCCGCCTCATGTTCCGGCTTCGTCCCGAAGAGATCCCGGCCCATGCAGGCCAGGATGCCGCGAAGCATCTTTCCCGAGACCGCGTAATCCTTCATGATGGAGAAGAGTTTCGCCGAATCCCCGGAAAAGCCCGGCTCCGAGGCCGCGTGTTCGTCGAGGATGGCCACGATCGACGCCGCGATCTCGCGGCGCGCCCTTGTGGAATAGTCCGAAAGCGTCATTGCTGCCTTTTTCCGCCTTTCCTTCTGTATAGCACGAGTCGCCGGGAGGGGACAGGGCACGCAGGCAGGCGCCGGATAAAAAACAAGACCCGGAAACATTTCCGGGTCTTGTCGGCTTTCAGTGGACCGCCTTTTCAGGCGACATATGCTTCCAGTCTCTCCATCACTTCGGGAACGGAAATCTTCTTGAGCGCGGCTTTTTCTATCTGCCTGATCCTCTCTTTGGTGAGGTGCATCCTGTCGCCGATTTCCTTGAGGCTCATCGGACGTCTTCCGTTGATGCCGAAGCGATATTCGATGACCTGACGCTCCTTGATGCTCAGTGTCGCGAGCACCTGGTTCAGGTCTTCCTTGAGATTGAGCTCGGAAGCATAATTTTCGGGGGTCTGGTACAGGTCGTTCTCGATGAAGTCGCCGACCACGCTGGCGTTCTTCTCGTCGTAGACGGGGCTGTCGAGGGATACGAGGTCCCTCGAGACGGCGACGATATCGGCGACGTGCTCGGGATCCATGTTGAGGTAGGCGGCCACTTCCCTGATTTCCGCGTCCTCGGAAATGCCCTCGAAACTCTTGCGGGCCTTCTCGATCTGCACGAGTTCGTTGGCCCTGTTGAGGGGAAGGCGGATCATCCTGCTCTTTTCGCAGATGGCCTTGAGTATGGCCTGGCGGATCCACCAGACGGCGTAGGAGATGAAGTGGTAGCCCTTCGTCACGTCATAGCGCTCGATGGCGTTCATGAGCCCGATATTGCCTTCGGAGATGAGGTCGGAAAGGGGAAGGCCCTGGTTCTGATATTTCTTCGCGACATTGACCACGAAGCGGAGGTTGGACTTCACGAGCATGTCTTTCGCGAACTTCTCGCCGGCGGCGGCCCTGTAGGCGTAGTCGTTTTCCTTCTCCCTGGTGAGGAGGGGGATCTTGTTGATTTCCTTGAGGTATATGGAAAGGACATTCTCGTCCGAGACATCCGAGCTTATCATTCTGGTGGAAGCAACTTTCTTTGTCATGGCCGTCTCTCCTTGATGATAACTATACTGCAGGATGCGTGCCAAACAGGGGGTTGTAGATCTGTATTTTGAGACTATAGTATATTTCTATATATTATATATACATAATGTTCATCTATGAGCGGGCGGCTTGCGGGTTTTCCTCGGCGTGCCGCCCGGGAAAGGCAGGCTGGGGCGGGATATGTGTTGAAATGACATTGTGCCCCTCAAAAGCCCCTGATCTGTGTGTAAATGAAACAATTGTGGCGAAGCGCGGGGATTATCGTGCGGGGGATCAGAGTTCCCCGAGGCCCTTGACCCTTCCGCAGCACTGGCTGAAGGGAAGTCCGGAGCCGCAGCCGCAGCGCCGGGCTGCGTTGCTTCCCGCCGCCTGCACGGTTCCGAAGGCGGCCCTGATGACGACGCGCGCGGACGTGCCCAGGCCGAAGCTGGGGAAGGACGGCCTGGTGCGCCTGAAGAGGAGGAGCTTCTCCCCGCATTCGCGGTCGAGGAGGAGGTTCCCCTTCCTGATGTCCTTCCATGCGTCCAGGATGATCCTGAAGATAGTCTCGCGCTCCTGGAAGGAGTCGAACCTGTTCCGCGCCTTTTTCGCGAGGTAGGCGGCGAGCT
>CAZRYP010000181.1:0-5501 GCA_964604295.1 uncultured Treponemataceae bacterium | reverse complement strand
GGCCGATTCACCCCAGCCCCTTGAATCCGCGGCGAAAACGGGGGATGCCCCTGAAGCGCCGATGGCGGCGGCGGGACCCATCCCTGAGAATGAGTCTCCCTCCAGGAAGGGAAGGGAAGTCAAATTCCTGGGTCCCGATGTGAAGGGGCAGCTCTACATGCCCGACATCCTTTTCCAAGGGGATCCAAGCCTTCTCTTCGCAGCTTCGGCGAAGGACAGGACTTCCGCCCAGCCGGCTCAGCAGTCGCTGCCCCGGCCGGAAAAGTCGGCAACGAGTTCCTCCATAGAGCCTCAGGGGCAGGAAAGTCCCAGGCATCCCGGCCCGAAACCCGCAGGCCAGCGGCCAGTCTACCCTGCCGCGCGGCGCCAGGAATTCCTGTTTTCGCTGGAAGAGGAGCCGGTGAAGGCCGAGGTGGCCATACTCGTGGTGGACGACAGCGAAGCGAACCGCGATATCGTGGGCAGGATGCTTTCCCTGCGCGGATACAAGGCGGATTTTGCGGCGTCGGGCGAGGCTGCCATCGAGCTTTGCGCGAACCGGCATTATTCCATCATCTTCATGGATTGCTTCATGCCGGGGATGGACGGCTACAGGACGAGCAGCCTGCTCCGTGCCGCTCATCCGGAGGCCGGGGCGACGATCGTGGGACTGAGCGCCAGAGTCGGGGACCAGGAACTGGAACGCTGCAAAAAGGCGGGGATGGACGACCTCCTCGCGAAGCCATTCACGCTCAAGCAGCTGCTGGCACATATCGAAAAGCGCTGAAACGGGGCGCCGGGGAATATCCGCGGAGCGAGGCCGACGGCAGGCGGCATAGGGCTCAGGTCTTTCCGCAGCATGTAAAAATGCGTATCCTAGTATGATGGAATCCAGAAGCATCCTGAGAAAGCCTTTCAGCTATTCATACTTCAACGCGACCCTTTATCTGATCGCCGCGAACATACTCATATTCGCCGTCAGCTATCTTATCCCCACGCTCACGGCCTACATGGCCCTCAATCCCGCGGCCGTCCTGTCGGGATATATCTGGCAGCCTCTCACCTATATGTTCGCGCACGCCGACATCTCCCACCTTCTCGTCAACATGCTGGGGCTCTTCTTCTTCGGCACACAGGTCGAGAGGAGCATGGGCAGCAAGGAATTCCTGCTTTTCTACTTCGCGACCGGCCTCTTGGCGGGGCTTGTGTCCTTCGGCATCTATGTGGCGACGGGGGCCTGGTACACCATGCTCCTGGGAGCCTCGGGGGCAGTGTTCGCCGTGCTCCTGGCCTTCGCCGTCGTCAACCCCGAAGCCCTGATCTACCTCTACGGCATCATTCCGATACGAGCCCCGGTGATGGTCCTGGGCTATGCGGGCATAGAAATCGCGTCGCAGCTCTTCAGTTTCAGGAGTTCGGTCGCCCATCTCACCCACCTGGCGGGATTCCTCTGGGCGTGGCTGTATTTTCTTGTGCGTTTCGGGATCAACCCGGCCAAGCGCCTCTTTTCGAGACGATAGGATCCGGATGAAGGGGCTTCAGGCGAGTCTGCTCTTTTCCGCTTCCTGGTGCATCGCTTCCAGCTCTTCCATGAGGTGATCAACCAGTTCCTGCTTTTTGTCTTCCCTGAAATGGTGCTCTTCCTTGATGTGGGCGATGAGGTCTTCGCTTCGCTGGACCGGTCCGGCGGTGAAGACCACCTTGTCGGCATGGAGAAGGTCATCCTCCATCTCCCCCGAAGGGTTGATCCTCAGGATATTTCCGTTTATCGAAACCAGGCAGAAATTCTCGAAGCCCTTGATGTAGGAGGCGATCTCCCTCACGCCGCGCTTGGAGCCCGGATCCCAGGGGCGGTAGCGCGTGCCGGCGGGGAAGACCAGCACGAGCCTGCCCGAGTGCTTCACGCTGGCCAAGGCTCTCACCGCGGCTCGGTTTATGGACATGCTGCGCATCATTTCGTGGTAGAGCTTGTTGGGATCCTTGAAATTGTTCTTGAGGATTTCGAGAGACCGGCTCGGATATATGACGATGCGCGTATAGGCGTTGGCGAAAGCGTTCACGATGGGGTTGGATTCGCTGAGCTTGATTCCGGCTATCGAAACCAGGGCCTTCGCCATGGCTTGGCCATCCTCGCCGGAGCGGCGGAGGAGGTAGTGGAAGGCAGGCAGATCGAAGTTGGAATAATGCTCAAGGAGGAGAAGACAGGATTCTCCCTTCCGCGCCTTTCCCATGAGTTCCGTGAGGTTGGCCATGCCTTCTATTCCTGAGCCGGGCAGCAGATGCTCTTCCAGGATCTGGTCGATGAAGGGGATCAGCTCGTTTCCGCCCTCCTGGTACACATCCTTGTCGGTCAGGGGTTTGGGTTTGCGAAGGCTGCCCATCATGCGTGCTATGAGGGGCAAATATCGTTCACGGATCGAATCCATTAAGTCTCCAAGCATTCTTTGCTAGACAGTAACTATAAGTATGATGCGTCCGATTGTCAATTTGGGGCATAGCGTCCGCGATGCGGCGCACGGAGCCCGGAGCGCGGCTTGTGGAAAGGGCGAGGGCGGGCGGCTTTGCCGCCCGCCCTCGCCCGGGTCGTGAGGATATGCGAAAGCTCGCTCAAGCCTTGGGTTCGAGCCCCTTGGCTACCAGCAGTTCGGCAATCTGGACGGCGTTCAGCGCGGCGCCTTTCCTGAGATTGTCGCCGACGACCCACATGTTGAGGCCGTTGGGGACGGTCGGATCCGTGCGCAGCCTTCCGACGTACACGGCATCCTGGCCGTCCGCGTCCAGGGCTGTCGGATACACGAGGTTCGCGGGATCGTCCATCACCGTGATGCCGGGGGCTTTCTCGAGCAGGGCGGCGACGTCGGCGATCCTGAAGGGCTTTTCCGTTTCGATGTTGATCGACTCCGAATGGCCTCTGAAAACGCCGACACGCACGGCGGTGGGACTGACCGCGATGGCCGGGTCCAGGATCTTGTGCGTCTCGTGGACCATCTTCATCTCTTCCTTCGTGTAGCCGTTGTCCAGGAAGACATCGATATGGGGAAGCGCGTTGAAGAGGATCTGGCGGGGATAGACGGCCGACGTCACCTTTTCGCCGCGCGTGAACTGGCCGGCTTGGGACGCGAGTTCGGCGATGGCGGCCGCGCCCGTGCCCGAGACGGCCTGGTAGGTCGCGACGACGATTCTCTTGATCTTGTACGCGTCGTGGATGGGCTTGGCGGCTACGAGCATCTGGATGGTGGAGCAATTGGGATTGGCGATTATTCCCCTGTGCCCGTCCACGGCATCGGGATTCACTTCGGGCACGACGAGGGGGACATCCGGGTCCATTCTCCATGCCGCGGAGTTGTCGATGACCACGGCGCCTTCGGCAACGGCGATCGGCGCGAGTACGAGACTTGCGTCCCCACCAGCCGAGAAGAGGGCTATGTCGACGTCGGCGAAAGCGCCTTTGGCAGCGACCCTCACGGTGGCTTCCTTGCCTTGGTAGAGCACCTTCCTGCCCGCGTTGGATTCGACATCCAGGGGGCGGATTTCAGATACTGGGAAACCCCTCTGTTCCAGGGTCTTGAGCATTTCCTGGCCGACGGCGCCCATGGCGCCGACGACCGCGACACGGTATCGTTTCATGGTTTTCTCCTGTTTTATGCGTGTACGTTTCGAAACGTCGCCCTTACCTCAAGGCTTCGAGAGCCCCGGCCAGCTTGGCCACGCCCTTTTCGCATTCGGCCGTCGAGCAGGAGTAGGCGATCCTGAGGTAGCCCTCTCCCGCGTCGCCGAACACACTTCCCGCCACCGTGGCTATTCCGTGTTCCGCGAGAAGATAATCGGCCAGGTCCGACGAATTCTTTCCGAAGGCCCTGATGTTGGGAAAGAGGTAGAAGGCGCCGAGGGGCTCGGCGACGCTCAGGCCCTCGATGTTCCTCAATCCCTTCAGCATGATCGCCCTGCGTTTCGCGAATTCGCCGACCATTTCATCCACGCATGCCTGGCTGGAAGTGAGGGCCGTCGCTGCTCCGTGCTGGATGAATGTGTTCACGCACACCGTGGTGTACTGCCTGACCTTGAGTATGGCGCGGGTCAGCTGTTCCGAAGCCACCGTCCACCCCAGCCTCCAGCCATCCATGGCGTAGGTCTTGGAAAAGCCGTTGATGATGATGGTCCGCTCGGCCATGCCCGGAATGGAGTAGATGCTGGGCGCCACCGGGCCATCGCCGTAATAGATGCGCGCGTATATCTCGTCGGAGAGCACGAGAAGATTGTGGCGCATGGCTATCTTGGCCAGGGCCAGGAGGCTTTCCCTGCTCTGGACGCAGCCCGTGGGGTTCCCGGGGGAGGTGATGCAGATCATCTTCGTACGGCTCGTGATCTTCTTTTCCACATCTTCCGGATCGAGAGAGAAACCGTTGTCTTCGGTTGCCCTGACCTCGACGGGCACGCCGCCGGCGAGGGAAACGCAGGATTTGTAGTGGTGCCAGTTGGGATTGGCGATTATTACCTCATCGCCCGGATTGATGAAGGCCATCATGGACACAAGGATGCCCTCATTGGCGCCGGCCATGACGATGGCCTGCTTTTCCCCGTCCACGGGAACGCCTGTGTCGATGCCGGTGCGCATCCCGATCGCGCGCCTCAGGGCAGGCGTGCCCATGTTCGGGGCATAGTGGACTTCGCCGCGCTGGAGGGCTTCGGCCGCCGCCTGCTTGATATGGGCGGGAGTGTCGAAGTCGGGGCGTCCTATCTGCCAGTGGATGACGTCGCGGCCGGCCGTTTCCAGCTCCTTGACCTTGTCGAACACTTTCCTGATTCCGGAGAAGGGCACAGTCTTGAGTCTTTCCGCCATCACGCCTTCGGGATTGAAGGAGGGACTGCTGGTCTTGGTTTCCATGGGATGTCTCCTCATTTGTGTTTGCGAAGTATGAGTTTTTCGTATTCCGATGAATCGATATGGGCTTCCACGATGACCGGACCCTCCGTGGCGAAGGCCTTCTCCAGGGCCGCCCTATACTGGTCGGCGTCGTCGGCCCTGATGACGGGCACGCCGAAGACGAATTCGGCAGTGGGGCATTCATCGTCGTGGAGTATCGTCGAATAGCTCTCGAATCCCTTGCGGCTCTGCTTGAGCCTGATGAGCTCGAGATTTTGGTCGGCAAGGACGACAAAGACTACGGGGAGCTTCCGCCTGCGCGCGACGGCCATCTCTCCGGCCATCATGAGGAAGCCTCCATCGCCGGTGACGCAGGCTACCTTGCGCTCGGGGCAAGCGAGCTTGGCCGCTATGGCTGCGGGTACGCCGAAGCCCATCGAAGAGCAGCCGTTCGTCATGAGCTGAAGGCCGGGGGCGGGAGTCCTCCAGGCCTGGCCGATGAGGTGGGTATGGGCGCCTACGTCGCAGGCCATGATGCCGTCGGCGGGCAGGATTTCTCGAAGTATGGCCAGGGCCGCGCGCGGGCCGAAGCTGCCCGGGGGAGGGGAGAGGTCGGCGAACATTTTACGCCTGCGTTCGGCAAGGGCTTTCATATCCC
>CAZRYP010000180.1:0-5577 GCA_964604295.1 uncultured Treponemataceae bacterium | reverse complement strand
TTTCTTTCGGATTGACCCGTGAGGACGACGCCCGTGAGGCGGAGCTGGGGCAGGAATACCGTGCACGAGGCGATCATCACGCTGGCGGCGAGAGCCATGATAAAGATAGATTTTTTCGTAGTATGCTCCTAATACTGTAGCATACTTCTCCAGCGGAGCCGAATCCGTGCGGTAGCGCACATAGGGACGGACTGATATGATTGTCCGATGCCCGCCAAAGACAAGGTACGCTGGTCGGAGATAGGGGTTCTGACCGTCTCCCACATGCTCAACGACCTCTACAGCAACTACCTGCCCCAGATGCTGCCCTTCCTCATGGCCTCGCTCCATGGATTCACGATCACGAAAGCGGCCATCCTGACGGCTTCCTTTACCATCACCTCATCGATCGTGCAGCCGGTGTTCGGCTACTTCGTCGACAATACGGGCAGGCGATGGCTCGTCCATGTGGGGACCCTCTGGATGGCGGTGATGCTGAGCCTGACCGGCGTCGTGGGCAGCTACTGGATGCTCGTGGTCCTCGCGTCCCTCGCCGGGCTGGGGACGGCGGCCTTCCACCCCCAGGCGGCCTCCATGATGAACGTGCTCTCGGGCAGGCACAAGGCCGTCCTCTTTTCCATTTTCGTCGCCTTCGGGAATATGGGCTTCGCGTTCGGACCCCTGCTCCTCGTCCCCCTCTTCCAGGCCTACGGCCTCAGGGCGACGCTCTTCACGGTGATACCGGGAATCCTTGTCGCGATACTCCTCGTCTTCTTCGCGCCCCGCATCCGGATATCGACCAGGGCGATCCCCTCGTTCCGGACGGTTCTCGCGTCGATCGGGGCGGCCTCGAGGCAGCTTGTCCCCATCGTGGCCGTCATAGCCGTGCGTTCGCTGGCCTATACGGGCATGCTGACTCTCCTGCCCTTGTATTTCGCGGAAAAGCAGCTGACCAAGATCGCGGCGAGCCATCTCGTGACCATCATGCTCTTTTCAGGGGCGATCGGCGGGGTCGTCGGCGGCTTCATCTCGGACCGCTACGGCCGGAAGCCCCTCATCGTCGTCTCGCTCATGCTCTCGACGCCCTTCTTCTTCGCCTTCCTCGCCACCCAGGGCCTCCTGTCCACCATCTTCCTGGCCCTGGCCGGGGCGAGCCTCCTCTCGAGTTTTTCGGTCACGGTCGTGGCCGCGCAGGAAGCCATCCCCGAGAACAAGGCCCTTGCGGCGGGCATATCCATGGGACTCGCCGGAGGTCTCGGCGGTCTGGCCGTGATCCTCATCGGCAGGCTGGGCGATGTATGGGGACTGCCGCAGGCCGTGTTCCTGCTCTTTTCACTCCCCGTCCTGGCCGGCCTCATCGGACTGTCGATGCGGAGGCAGCAGCGATAGGGCCGCGTCCATTCGCGGCATCCGTCATGCTTTTCCGGCATCCGTGACACTATCTATCCACTCCTCCACCGTGATCCAGGATGCCAGATCGCCGATGAGCCCGTAGGGGATGCGCGCGGGGTCGGCGAAGCGCAGGCAGCTCTTGCCCATGTCGGGCTTCCGGCCGACGACGCTCGCGTAGGCGGCCTGGAATCGCTCCAGCAGGATGGGGTTCGCGTAGAGTCCCATGTGGTAGAGGGCGAGATGGCGCTTCTGCCATGCCAGGCTGATGAGGGGAAGGGGCTGTCCGGGGTCGCCCAGGTAGCCGGCGGGGAATCGGGAGAGCGGAACCGCCCAGGTGGGCATGCCCCAGGACATCCTTTCCTCGAATCCCGGAGGCAGATGAGCCGCGATCACGGCCCGCAGGCGTTCAAAGACTTCGCGGCGCCCCGGTTCGAGGCCTTCCGAATATTCCCGGACGGTACGAGCTGCCGAGGTCATGCGGAATCCTCCTTGTATTCGTCGGGAATACTCCCGCTCGGCATCGCTCAGGTTGCCTCTGCCTATTGTTCCACCTTGATCTCGTCATCCCGCGGCGCATCTTCGGACGATGCCCCGGCCGGTTCCGCCTTGGCAAGTTCCGCCGTGACAGGTGCAGCCTCGGCCGGTTCCGCCTTGGCTTCCGCGGCCTTGGCCTTGTCGGCATCCTGGATCGCCGCGGCTATGTCCATCTCCCTCATGAAGTCGTCCTTGACCGCGGTAACCTCTTTGTAGGCCTTCCTGACCTGCGCGAAGAGCCGTCCCAGCTTGCGGAAAAACGCGGGCAGGTCGTTGGGCTTGATGAAGATGACGCAGACCAGCGCGACGATGATCAATTCGGAAAAACCTATCCCGAACATCAGTCTTCTCCGAATTTGAAAATCTTGGCGATGAGGATCGCGAGGAAATAGAGGAAGGTAAGCGGCAGGGCGACGCCCAGCTGGCTTACGAAATCCGGGGGCGTGATGATGGCGGAGAGGAGGAATATCCCCACGATGATGAAGCGGGAGGCCTTGAAGACGGTTTTTCGCTTGAGGATGTTCATCATGAGAAGAATTTCCATCACGAGGGGCATCTGGAGGGCGACGATCGACCAGAGGATGAAGGAGAACACATAGAAGATATTCGTCTGGTAGTTGAGCAGATAGCCGACATTCTTGGGTATGAAGTAGGGATTCGTGAGGAAGCTGATGGCGAGCGGGACGATCCTGAAATAGGCGAGGTATGCCCCCAGGGTTATGAGGACGAGGCTCGCGGTCAAAAACCAGAGGATCGCCCTGCGCTGGCGCTTTTCCATTCCCGGAAAGATGAATCGCAAAATATTGAAGATGTGCACGGGGGAAGAGAGTATGAGGCCCGCGTATACGGCGATCTTGATCTGCGAGGAGAAGCCTTCGATGATCGTCGTGACCACGAGCTTGCTCTCGACGGCGCTGGATACGGAATTGAACTGCCTGGTGAAGAGGCCGATTATCTTGTCCGAAAACACGAAGGCCGCAATCATGCACAGGATGAAGGCGCCCATCGACACGAGAATGATGTTGCGGAGTTCGCGTATATGGTCGATGAGGGGCATCACTCTGCCCGGGTTCTTCTCCTGGCGCGCCATTTTTGTGGTACGGTGACCGGGATCAGGACTTGGATTCTTTCTTGCCGTCATCCTTCCCCGAGGAATCGGACGCGGTGGATTCGCCGTCCTTTATTCCCTTGGTGAATTCCTTCTTCGCCTCGCCCAGGGACCGGGCGAACTTGGGGATGGCGCTCGCGCCGAAGAGCACCATTATCACGACAACGATCACGATTATTTCCGTCGTTCCTATCATAGACTCACTCCTCCCTGGAATACGGCCGAGAGACCGGGCGGCGGGGCTGGGCGCGCGATGATGCGAAACCGGTGAGCCTCTTCGGCTGGATCATTTCATACCGGCCGGGGCACTTATGTCAACAAGCGCGGGAGTTGTTTATCGATAGTTTGTGCGCGAACGACGCCGCGATGGTCTGATTGAATGGATCATGGTATACTTTTCGCCAGCCATGCGTGGCGGGAGGAGATATGGGCGAACGGCACCTGAAGTGTTCTCCTGAGGACATCGCGGACGCGGTCATGCTCGTCGGGGATCCGAATCGCGCCGAACGCGTGTCCGCGATGCTCGAGGAACCGCGCCTCGTCAATTCGGCACGGGGCCTCCTCGTCCACACGGGGAAATACAGGAACACACGCGTGACCGTCGCCACCACATCCATGGGCGCCCCCTCGGCCGCGATCGTCATGGAGGAACTCTGCAATCTCGGCGCTTCGATCTTCATCCGCGTGGGTTCGGCGGGAGGCTTGGCGACTGAGTTGACATCGGGGGATATCGTCGTGGCGACGGGAGCCGTCCGCGATGACGGGACCTCCCTCGCCTACCTCAAGCCGACCTTCCCGGCGATAAGCGACCGCCTTCTTCTGGACATCATCATCCGATCGGCCGGGGAAATTCATCCCGGAGCCCTGCCCGGAATCGTGATCTCCCATGACGCGTTCTACAGGGGATTGCCCGAGGACGAGCTGACGAAGCTCAGGGATTGCGGAGCCGTGGCGAGGGAGATGGAAGCCGGCTGCATCTTTATCGTCGCCCAGGTGCGGAGGGTGCGCGCGGCCGCCTTGTTCGCGATAGGCGGTAATATCCTGCGCCCGGACGAACGATCGGAGAAGGCCTTCATGAAGGCGGAATCGGAGGCGATCAGGATAGGGCTGGATTCGCTCGCCGAGGCGATAGAGGCCGGATTGGCGAAGGCGCGCTAGGCTTCGGGCCCGGCGCCCGCCCTTCCCCCTCATCCTTCAGTCTTCCGGGTCCTTACAAGTTTCCCCTGTATCGTCGTGAATCCGCGCAGGCCTATGAAGAACTGGATCACCGGCCCCGCGCTGAAAGCGAAAAACACCGTGCCGAGGCCTATGGGTCCGCCCGTGACGAAAGCCAGGAGCAGGGCGAAGAGGTCGATCCCAATCCTGGCAGTCTTTATGGTCGTCCCGAATGCCCTGGAGACTCCGAGCATCGTGCCCTCCCTCGGCCCGGAGGCGCCGCCGGACGCGATCAGGTAGAAACTGATCCCGAAGCAGTACACCGCCAGTCCCAGAAGATAGGAAGGAATCCGGAAGAGCCAGCCCGATACCTCAGGCACGAGTCGCATGACAATATCCATGAAATAGCCGATGAGCAGCATATTGGCCAGGGTGACGAGGGATGGCGGGATTTTCAGCGCCCAGGCCACGAGTATCAGGGTCAGGCTGACAAGCTGGGCCACCTGCCCCAGGGTCAAGCCCGAACGGGCGGCGATTCCCACTTCCAGGGCTCCCCAGGGGCCCATGCCCAATCCGCTCCGAAGCATGACGACGAGGCCCAGCGCCGTCAGCGCAAAGCCGAAGACGATCTGGGGAGTCTTGGTCAGCAGGGGATGAAGAGTGATTTTCACGCCAGCCCGAGCCCGCCGTCGGAGAGGATGACTTGGCCGGTTACCC
Source organism: uncultured Treponemataceae bacterium (assembly GCA_964604295.1). Taxonomy (GTDB): domain Bacteria; phylum Spirochaetota; class Spirochaetia; order Treponematales; family Rectinemataceae; genus CAZRYP01. The sequence continues at coordinate 692 of CAZRYP010000180.1, read as the reverse complement.
AATCCGAATCGCCCGAGGCAAGGAAGACCAGGAGTCCGGCGTGGTCGCGGGGATCCCCGATCCTTCCCGCCGGGGTCCTGTCTTCTATGTCCTTCAGGACCTGAGGGTGCTCCAGGTAGTAGTTGGAGCTGAAAGGCCTCGTCTCCGTAGGACCGGGAGCGATCACGTTGACCTGCACGTTGTATGCCGCGAGCTCCAGAGCCATGACCTTGGTGAGGGCGATGACCGCCGATTTGACGGCGCAATGCCCGGCATGCCCCTTTTCCGGCCTCGTTCCGCCCATGGAGGCGATGTTGATTATCTTGCCCGACTTCCGCTCGGCCATGATGCGCGCCAGTTCCTGCGACACCATGTAGACGGTCCGGAAATTCACATGCCACTGCCTGTCCACTTCCTCGATGCCCTGTTCGAGAAAGGGAGCGCGGGAAATATACGCCGGCGAATTCAGGAGGATGTCGACCCTTCCGTATCCCTTCCTCATGAAATCCGCGAGCTTCCCGGCGTCGTCCTGCGTGGCTATCTCCAAGTTCAGGGCTTCGCATTTCCCCGGGAACCTCGGGAGGAATCCGGCCACCGCGGCATCCAGGGCCTGCCGGTTCCTGTCCACGAGAAGCACGGAAGCCCCCTGGGCCATGAAGGCATCCCCCGCCGTCCTGCCGATGCGTCCCGCGCCTCCGAAGATGACGGCCGCC
>CAZRYP010000179.1:0-5578 GCA_964604295.1 uncultured Treponemataceae bacterium | reverse complement strand
TGGCTCTTCCACAGGGCGGTCGCGCAGAGCGGCTACACCCGGGCATCGAACAAGGGAGCTGGAGAATTCGCCCAGGAGGTGGTGAGTAAACTCGCCATCAGCCAACGGAAGGCGAAAAACGAAGAGGAGGCGCAGGTATTCCTCGCTTCCATGAACCCGGATGAAACGGCGAAGTGGCTGCGCGAGGCGAGTCCCGCCGAGCTGCTTCGGCTCACCAGGGCCTCGCCCAGCAGTTCCCTCAACCTCCCTTATCCGATATTCGACGGCACAGTCCTCCCCGCCGAGGGATTCAAGGCCCTGGGCAACCCCCGGCAGAGCGCCGATGTTCCCCTCATCATAGGGACGAACAAGGAAGAGACCAAACTCTTCCTGATGTTCCGCGGCCAGAACTTCAGGGATCCGGTGTACCAGAAAGTCGCGGAGGCGACGAGCGCCGTCTGGAAGGCGGAAGGCGCCGACGCGCTGGCCGATGCCGTCAGCACAAGGGCCGAAAACGAAAATGTCTACCTGTACCGCTTCGATTGGGGAGCCCAGGACACGAACGGCGAAAGCGTTCTGGGGAAAGGGCTGGGCGCGTGGCTGGGAGCCGCCCACGGCATCGAGATTTCCTTCTTCCTCCAGACCGACGAAGTCTATGGGAATATGCTGCCTTTGAGGATATTCACCAACGCGAACCGGAAAGGGCGCGTTGACCTTCAAGCGAAGATGGGCGACTATCTCGCCAACTTCGTGAGGTGCGGAAATCCCAACGGCATGAACTATGCCGCTGAAGATGATCAAGTATACTGGAAATCCTGGGACGCGAGCCTGGCCCTGCCCTCATTCATCGTATTCGATGCCGATCTGGGCAAGGCATCCATCCGTATCGAGCAGGGTCGGACATTGAAGTCCGACATACTCAGGAACTTCGATACTGACTCATCCAGGATCATGAAGGAGAAACTGCAGGAAGTCATGCTCATGCTGGACTGATGAGGCGAGAAGAACCGGAATGAGGCATCCGTGGTTCGCGGGTTTGCATGTTGTTCCGAATGGATTTACACTTGGGCAATGGTCCGGTCAGGGAAAAATCCCCTCCTTTTCCTCCTCCCCTTTCTGGTCCTGTCATGCGCCTCGGCTCCGGCGATCCGCCCCGTCCCCGATGGGACGGGCGGCGGCACGGCCATGTCCGGAATGCCCTGGCAGGCACGCGCGGAAGTGACCACGCGATACGGCACGGTTCTCGGGAAGAGGGACAGCCACGACACCTTCGCCTGGCTGGGGATACCCTACGCCGCCCCGCCCGTGGGTCCGCTGCGCTGGAAGCCGCCCCTGCCCCCCGCGCCCTGGAAAGGCCTTCGCGACGCCGGCGAATTCGGCGCGATGCCCGTGCAGCGCATCCCCATCATCGACTATATCGTCGGATCGGAGGATTGCCTCTTCCTCAATATATGGAGACCGGCGGGGACTGAAGCGAAGCTTCCCGTACACATCTGGATCCATGGAGGGGACAACGCCATAGGCTCGGCCGACATCAACCCGGACTTCCACGGGCAGGCTTTCGCGGCGAGAGCCGGGGCGGTCTTCGTATCTGTCAACTTCAGGCTCGGCATCTTCGGCTGGCTCAGGCATCCTTCGCTCTTCACGGGCGACCCCGAAACCGATTCCGGCGATTTCGGTACACTGGACATCATAGCAGCCCTCGAGTGGGTGCGCGACAATATCGCGGCCTTCGGCGGGGACCCCGGCAACGTCACCATCACCGGGGAGTCGTCGGGAGCCATCAACGTCCTCACCCTCCTCCTGGCCCCGAAGGCCCGTGGGCTTTTCCACAAGGCCGTGGCGGAAAGCCCCTACCTTCCCCCGACTACGCCAGGGGAGGCCGAGGCTTTCGCGGGGACCCTCATCGAAAGGCTCCTGGTGCGGCAGCGCGCCGCGAAAAACCCGAAGGAAGCTTCAGCCCTCGCGGCCGCCCTCCCCGCCGCCGACCTGGGCGGAAGGCTCAGGGAAGCCGACGCCCGCGAGCTCATCGCCCTCCTGGATCCTCCCAGGGTAGGCATCAGGACCTTCCCCTTCCCCATCTTCGACGGCCGGGTCCTCCCCTCCGAAGGCTTTTCAGCCCTCTCCGATCCGGGCAGGACGGCCGCCGTTCCCCTGATCATCGGGACCACCAAGGAGGAAGCCAAGGTATTCCAGTGGTTCGACGGCCTGAACCTCAGGGATCCCCTCTATCTGGCGCGAGCCGAGCTGGAGAGCGCGCGATGGAGATCCGAGCATTGCGAGGCGGTGGCGGACGCCCTGGTTTCGGCCTCCCCGGACAGGCAGGTCTATGTCTACCGCTTCGACTGGGGCGCGCCCGACGAAAAAGGCGAAAGCGTCCTCGGAGGCTCGGCCGGCCTCCGGCTCGGCGCTTCGCACGGCCTCGACATGTCCTTCTTCCTCCAGAGTTCCACGGTATATGGCAATATCTTTCCCTTCCCCCTCTTCACGAGGAAAAACGAAAAGGGCAGGAATGAGTTGAAGTCGAAGATGGTCGTGTATCTTTCGGATTTCATGCGGACAGGCGATCCCAATGGGGAAAAGGCGGCGCGGACTGACGGGGTGCCCGTATGGGAAGCCTGGAAAGGCGGGGAAGCCTCCCCCTCATTCATCGTGTTCGACGCAGGCCTGGATGAGGCGAGAATACGGCTGGAACGCGGCCGCGTGAACTTTGAGGAATTGTGGTGGAACTGGCTGGCGAAATACCCGGAACTGAAGGGGAGCGGGTATTTCGCCGCCACGGGCGGGAGATGAGGGAAGCTTCAGGCGGCTCGGTTTTTCCTGTTTTTTCTCGAGAGCGTGATGCCTCCGAAACCCGAGATGATGGCCATGTAGAAGCCCAGATCGTACCACCAGCCGCTGTTGTTCACTTCGTAGATTCTTATGTTCCCCTTGAAAATGCCCAGGATCACCGACACGGGCGCCACCCAGCCGTGCCATATGCCCATGAGAAAGTTGGCCGGCTTGTCGACGGTATTTTTCCCGTCCCCGGGAAGGCAGGAACTGAAAAGAAGGACGACGGCCAGAAGCAGCACGACAGTGACGGCACGACGCAGGAAAGTCTTTTTCGCATATTTCATGGTACTCGGGATCCTCCTTGGACCAGACAAATTTAACGCTCAGCCGCGGCACAGGCAAGCCTTCCGGCGGAAAACCGCAGGCGGCGGGCGGCGGATGGCGTTCGCGGCTCTTGTCGCTGTACAATTCCGGAAATTGGGAAAGGCCGGACCGAAGGCCGCCCGAGCCCCGGAGGGAAGCGCCATGACGCTCTATCTCGTTCGCCACGGCGACAAGGAACCCGGCATTTTTCGCCGCGCCGGTTTTCCCCATAACGACCAGCCCTTGAGCGACACAGGCCTGCTGGAGGCCGGCCGCCTCCGGGGCTACTTCAGGTGGAGACGCATCGAGTCGGTATACGTGAGCGAATATTCCCGCACTCTGCAGACCGTGGAGGGAATATGCGAGGACCAAGGCATATCGCCCCTGACGACAGGCCTCTTGAACGAGATAGACACGGGCGTCTTCGAATTCGGCGCGCCCGAGGACTTGGCCCTCCGATACCCGGAAATCTGGCGCGAATACGACAAGCCCGGCCATAGGACGGACTTCAGATATCCCGAGGGCGAGTCGGGGGAAGACGTCTTCGCGAGGATAGACGCGTTTTTCTCGCTGATGGAAAAGGAAGGAAAGGACTGTCTCGCGGCCGCCCACGACGGATGGATCCGTCTTGCCCTGTGCAGGGTTCTCGGACTGCCCGCCTCGTCGCGCTTTTTCTTTTCCGTGGATACCTGCGGGATCGCGGAACTGGAACGGAATCGGGACGGATGGAAGATCATCCGCTTCAACCATTATCTGGAGTGAGCCGGGCGGTCCGATTCGCCGAGGCGGCAGCCCGGACAAAAGGAGCATTCATGACCACGGACACCGCGCGGCTTCTGGCCGCCTACAACGCCCACGCGAACATGGCTATGGACAAGATCCTGGCAGGGCTGGACCCGGCATCGTGGGTCAGGGAGATGGGGGGATATTTCGGCAGCATCCGGAAGCTCTGCGCCCACATCTACATCGCCGACCAGGTCTGGCTGCGGCGCTTCGTCGCGCTGAGGCCCTTCGACGTTTCGGCGGACCCAGTCCTCGCAAGCCCCTTCGACAAGGACAATGACCCCTTCGACAACCTGTCCGGTTACCTGGCCAGGAGGACCGAACTCGACGAGGTCTTCACCGCCTTCGCCGCGGAACTGCGCGACGATGACTTGGCTTCGCCCCTTTCCTACCGGAACTGGGCGGGCAAGGAGCAGGAGAGGAACTTCGGCGGGCTCTTACTCCACCTCTGCAACCACCAGACCCATCACCGCGGAGGAATCTCCCTTTACCTGGACATCCTCGGCGTCGAGAACGACTTCAGCAACCTGAGCGAGCTGCTCTGAGTCCGATCACTTCGCGGATCGGGCTCACTTCGCGGTTCCGGACCAGCCCTCGGCCACCAGGGTCCTATTGCCCGTGAGGAAGAACCCGAGGGCGGCGATGACAGCCCCGCTCCCGACCAGGAGCCACTCGATCCTGACCATGTCCGCGATCGGTCCGAATATCAGCATGCCCATGGGCATCATGACGCTGGATATCATCGTCATCACGCCGAAGACCCGGCCCAAGTAAGCCGGCTCGACCTTTTCCTGGAGGAGGACGGTCGCGGGCGTATTGAAGAGGGGCATGGAAATGCCTATCAGCCCCATGAGGGCGAGGTAGATCCAGAACACCGGCATGACCCCGAGGGCCAGCGTCATCAGGCCGGTGAGGAAACTGGCGAGCGCCATGGTATGGACCCTGTTCCTGAAGCCTCCCCAGGTTCCGATGAGGATTCCCCCTCCCATCATGCCGAGGGAAAAGGCTATCTCGATCGCGGTGAGGCGCCATACATCGTCGCCGAAGGAGCGCGTGACCTGGAGGGGCGTGAGAAAGGCCACAGGCGCCGCGAAGAAGAAGAACATGGCGCTGAAGACGAAAAAACGCTTCACGTAGGCGTGGGTGCCGATATAGGCGAAGCCTTCGCGGAGATCGTGGTAGTAGCTCACCTCGATTTTTTTGGTGGCGCGCTCATGGGGCGGCACCTTGAGGAAGAGGGCGAAGATGGATACGGCCAGGGCCGCGGTCACCACGTCGATGAAGAAGATCGCCTCGATGGGGGCGAAGGTCATGAGGGCACCGCTCGCCATGGGCGAGGTCAGCATGATGATCGACTGGATCGTCGCCGAAGCCGCGTTGGCCCTGGTGAGCTGTTCCTTGGGCACGATCTGGGGAAGGAAGGCGCCCACGGCGGGCGCCTGGATGCCCTGGCCCAGGGCGCGCAGGGCGGAGGCCGCGAGGAGGAGGGCAAGGCTCCTGACCCCCGACATGAAGACCAGGGCGAGGACGAGAGTCGTCAACGCGATGATGGAGTCGGAGAGCATGATGAGCTTCTTGCGGTCGTACCTGTCGGCCCAGACCCCGGCCAGAGGGGAGATGAAGAAGGTGGGGAGGATGCCGCAGATTATATAGAGAGTCTGGATCGTGCCCGATTTCG
>CAZRYP010000178.1:2251-5597 GCA_964604295.1 uncultured Treponemataceae bacterium | reverse complement strand
GGTGGCAGAGTAGAGTGGGTACTGGGGCACGGGGATCATGATGCCGTCGCGGTCCGAGGCGATGAGGAGCCTGAGGGCCAGCTGGACCCCCTTCGACGCTCCATCTGTCATGTAGATGTGTTCGGGATCGGACAGGACTCCGAGTTTCCGATCCGAGTCCCTTTCCTCGATGAAACGGGCCACGGCTTCGCGGACGAACCTGAGTCCCTTGGAGTCGGAGTAAGCGCCCAGGCCATGCCCGGATTCGGTCAGCATGGTCCCCGCCAGGGCGATGAGATCGGAGGGGAAGGCGCCGGGAGCCTTGTCGGCGAGCTCCGGCCATTCCAGAAGGGCGCGGACTTGCCTCACGTAGCTCAGAGGCTTCTGTCCCAGCGCTTGGGGATTGCCGATATTGCAGTAGATCACCTTCCGTCCGGCCCGTTCGAGTTCCTGGGCGCGGGCGACGATGGGTCCGCGCACCGCGTAGTGGGTATCGAGCACGGCCTTTCCGAGGTCGGAGAGCGTGAGGGGCATACAGACTCCTTGTGCTGGCGATCCGTGCGTCCGGAAGGCCAGGCCCAGTATATCCGCGAGCGCCGATCCAGTCAAACCGAGGCGGCGCCGGGACGGCGCGGGCCTTTCCTGGCAGGCGTGGAGGCGGCGAAGTGTTGACCGCGGGCCTTCTGTGGTATATACAATTCCAATGCCGCCATGCGGCGCCGCCGCAAGCATACAGCATTCTGGAGGACCATATGCCCGTCAATCTCAAGGGACGCAGTTTCCTGACCCTCAAGGACTTCAGCCCCGAAGAAATCCGATATCTTCTCGACCTTTCCCGCGATCTCAAGGCCAAGAAGCGCGCGGGCGTGAAGGGCAATGCCCTGTATCGCCGCAACATAGTGCTCATATTCGACAAGGCGTCCACGAGGACGCGCTGCGCCTTCGAGACCGCCTGCTGGGACGAGGGAGGGAACGCCACGTTCCTCACCAACTCGCAGATGGGCAAGAAGGAATCGGTGGAAGACACGGCCAAGGTGCTGGGACGCATGTACGACGGCATACAATACAGGGGATTCTCCCAGAAGCTCGTCGCCGACCTGGCGAAATTCTCGGGCGTGCCCGTATGGAACGGCCTCACCGACGAGGACCATCCCACCCAGATACTCGCCGACCTGCTCACCATCGAGGAGCATGTGGGCAAGCCCCTCGGCAAAGTGAAGATGGTGTACTGCGGCGACGCCAGGAACAACATGGGCAACGCGCTCATGATAGGGAGCGCCAAGATGGGGCTGCATTTCGTGGCCCTTGCCCCGAAGGAGCTCTGGCCCAACGAGGCTCTCACGGCCGAGATGAGGAAGGTGGCCGAGGCGACCGGCGGCACCATCGAATTCTTCAGCATCGAAAATGCCGACAAGGCGCTCGCGGGCGCGGACGTCCTCTATACCGATGTCTGGGTCTCCATGGGCGAGGAAGCCAAGTTCGCCGAGCGCGTCGCCCAGCTTGAAGCCTACAGGGTCACCATGGATTTCGCGAGGAAGACAGGCAATCCCGATGTCGTGTTCCTGCATTGCCTCCCGGCCTTTCACGACACGGAAACCGCGGTCGGCCAGGATATCGAGAAGAATTTCGGCATCACCGAAATGGAAGTGTCGGACGAACTCTTCCGCTCGCGCCATTCCGTCGTGTTCGATCAGGCCGAGAATAGGCTCCATACGATAAAGGCCGTCATGGTTGCCACCATCGGCGAGGTCTAAACCCGTCCGAGTGTTTCCTCTTTCCGCGGAAAATGATACACTCTCGCCGGCAGGTACAATGTGAACGAACTATACGATCCCCGGCCCAAGGCTGAACGCGCGCTTCTCGTGGGCATAGAAGCTGATCTCGTGAAGAAGGAGGAAGCGGCCAGCCTTCTGCGCGAGCTTGCCGGTCTTGCGAAGACCCTGGGCCTCGAAGTCGCGGATTCGATTTCCGTGAAGATTCGCGAAAAGACCGCGAGCCTTCTGGTCGGAACGGGCAAGGCCGATGAAATCGTCGCCGCCGCGAAGGCCGAGGAGGCCGACTCCATCGTCTTCGATCATGCGCTCTCGCCCAGCCAGCAGAGAAACTGGGAAAAGCTTTCAGGCAAGAAAGTATACGACAGGGCCGAACTCATCATAAGGATATTCTCCTCGCGCGCGCTGACCAAGGAGGCCAGTCTCCAGGTTGAACTGGCAAGGCTGGATTACGCCCTGCCCAGGCTCGCCCATTCCTACGAGGACCTCTCAAGGCAGCGCGGCGGCCGCTACGGCACCAAGGGCTCGGGAGAGCAGAAAATAGAGCTGGACCGCCGGTCGATAGAGCGGAGGATCCATGAGATCAAGGAAGAACTCAAGGATGTAAGGAAGTCGAGGGACGTCCAGCACAGGCGCAGGGAGAGGATTTCCCTTCCCCGCGCGGCCATAGTCGGCTACACCAACGCGGGCAAATCCAGCCTCCTCAACGCGTTGACGAAAGCCGAGGTGCTGGCGGAAGACAAGCTTTTCGCCACCCTGGACCCCACGACGAGGAAGCTCATCCTGAAGAACGGCTCGACCCTCCTCATGACGGATACGGTAGGTTTCGTGCGCAATCTTCCCCACCATCTGGTGGAAGCCTTCAAGGCGACGCTCGAGGAAGCTTCGAGCTCGGATCTCCTCATCCATGTGGCCGACGCCTTCGATCCCGAGGTGGAAATCCACATGGCCACGACCGAGAAGGTCCTTTCGGAAATCGGAGCGGGTTCCATACCCCGCATCCTCGTGCTCAACAAGATCGACATCGCCGATGCCGGGGCCAGGGAGAGCTGGCTCCGCCTGCATCCCGAAGGCCTGCCGGTCTCGGCGAAAACAGGGGAAGGGCTGGACGCGTTGACCGGCCTCATCGAAGGCAGCCTTACTTCGGAAATGGAGGAAGTCCTCCTCGCGATCCCCCATTCCGAATATTCGCTGATACCCCTTCTTCACCGGGAAGGCCTTGTGATGGAGGAGAAGACCGAGGATGATCGCACGATAGTGAAATGCAGGATACCTCCGAGGCTGGAGGGCAAGATCGGGAAATACCGACTCTGAGACGGGAGAATATTCGATGGACATAAGATCAGCCCTCATTGTGGGCGCCGGAGCCATTGGCGCGGCCGCCGCCTCGAGGATTCACGATGTGGAACCCGGGGCCGTCGCGTTGTGCGCCACTGGAGAGAGACGGGAGCGGTATAGCCGGGACGGATTGATCGTCAATGGAAAACGTTACGACTTCAGGTTGGCCGATGCTGCCGACGCGCCCTTCGACCTCATCCTCATCGCCGTAAAGAGCTATAACCTGGCCGAGGCTATGGAAGATATGCGTCCCTACG
>CAZRYP010000178.1:0-2241 GCA_964604295.1 uncultured Treponemataceae bacterium | reverse complement strand
GACCGGGGACAACCATCCTCTCCTTGCTCAACGGCATCACGAGCGAGGAAATCCTGAGGGCCGAATTCGGCGCCGATAAAGTGCCGCTCGCCTATTCCATCGGCATCGACGCCCTGAGAGTGGGCAACAGGACGGAATTCCACAGCATAGGGGAAATCCGCTTCGGCATGGAAAAGAACGACCCCGCCTTCCCCGACGAAAGGGTCGCCGCCGTCTCCCGCTTCTTCTCCGCCCACGATCTCCCTCACTCCATTCCCGCCGACATGGTCAAGGCCCTATGGTTCAAGTTCATGATCAACGTGGCCCTGAACCAGTGGTCTGCCCTGTTGCGCGGATCTTATGCCCTGTTCCAGAAAAGCGCCCCGGCATGGGAGCTGGCCGCGGAAACCATGAAGGAAGTCATCGCACTTTCCGACGCCTGCGGCAAGGGACTATCGTCGGCCGACATTGACACCGTGTTCTCCACCCTGAGCTCGCTGGACGGGAGGGGCCGGTCCTCGATGCTCCAGGACGTGGAGGCGCGCCGGAAGACCGAAGTGGACACCTTCGCTGGCGTCGTCATCCGGAAATCCGCGGAATGCGGGCTTGCGGCTCCCCTGAACCGCTACCTCCAGCTCGGCATAAGGGCGATAGAAGACGGCTACAGCCTCTAATCCAGGCTTCGCAGACCCGATATTTCCCCCGACCAGAAAGCCTCCACAGTGCCGTCTTCAGCACTGAGGAGGAGCCTTCCCGAATCATCCACGCCAACAATCCTTCCGCTTTTGACGAGACCGCTCCCGGGATGTCCGGCCATGAACCGCACTTCCCCTCCAATCCCGATCATGTTCCTTTCATATTCATCGTGCCACTCGGGCTTTTCCAGCCGGGCGGCTGCGGCTTTGCCGAGCGACATGCACAGAGCGGGGATATCCGGTTCGCCTCCTCCTTCCGCGTTCTTGCCCAGGACCTCCTCGAGGCTCGTGGCCGAAGCCCCAAGAAGAGGGGAATACGCCGACTTCCTCAGATTGATCCCGATGCCCGCGAGAAGCCATTGCCCCGCGGTTTCGCAAAGGATCCCGCCGAGTTTTCCGAAACCCAAGAATCCCTGACTTCCCGGCCGGGAAGGATTCCTGCCCATGATGTCGTTGGGCCACTTGATCCCGAAGACGGAGGAGGGGGCTGAGGCCGATAGGACTTCGTGCACGGCGAGCCCGATCCTGAGGGGCAGGGCCCGGGAAGCGGAAAAATCCCCCTTGAGGCAGAGGGTCATGAAAAGCGAGGAGCCGCGCGCTCCTTCCCAGGTTCGGCCTTCGAGCCTGCCTCTGCCTCCTGTCTGCATGTCGGCCAGGACGATGAGTCCGGAATCCCCGAGGCTTCCGATCAGAGTCCTCGCCATATCCATGGTCGAGACGAGTTCCGCATAGCGCGCCAGTCGTATGTCCATGCAGGCACGATAACGGAGTCCGGGTCTTTTTTCAATCTTCACCGATGTCTGAATACTTGTAATCAGGTCAGGATCGGCTATTATGGAAAAGATCGGGCAGGGGCGACATTTTCCGCGCCTTGTCGGCCCGATCATGCGAACCACCAGGCATCCACCGGGAGGAAGAATCCATGTGCGGTATCATTGGCTATTCCGGACCCAAGAAAACCACGTCCATCCTCGTCGAAGGATTGAGACGGCTGGAATACAGGGGCTATGACTCGGCGGGCATAGCCATCGGCGGAGGTTCCTACGGGGGCCGGCCGCTCGGCATCGTGAAGTCGGTGGGGAAAATAGCCGCGTTGAGGGCTGCCATACCGGCCGATCTGGACGGAGGCTGGGGAATAGGACACACGAGGTGGGCGACCCACGGGGGAGTGACTCTCGCCAACGCCCATCCCCACACCGATTCGTCGGGCAAGATCGCGGTCGTCCACAATGGCATTATCGAAAACCACCATTCCCTGAAAGCCATGCTGGAGAAGAAGGGGCATGTTTTCGTCAGCGAAACGGATACCGAAGTGATCCCGCACCTCATCGCCGAATACTACAAGGGCTATCTGCTCGAGGCGGTGAAGGCGGCCATCCAGAATCTGCAAGGCACCTACGGCATCGCCTGCATCCACGCCGACGAGCCGGGCAGGATCATAGGCGCGCGGAACGGAAGCCCTCTCGTCGTGGGCGTGGGAGCGGGGGAAATGTTCCTCGCCAGCGACATCACGGCGATGGTGGCCTACACCGACAAAGTCGTCTACCTCAACGACGGGGAAATCGTC
>CAZRYP010000177.1:0-5631 GCA_964604295.1 uncultured Treponemataceae bacterium | reverse complement strand
AATGAGCCAAGGCCACCCGAAAGGGTGGCTTTTTCATATCCGACGGATCGAAGGGCAAAGCCGCCAGGTCGACGACTACGCGATCTTACTTTACATCGCGGCGGCTTTTTCGCTACAATCGCCGCGTACCGAGAAGAGATCGCGCGACCTTCGGTCCTCAAGGAGTCTCCCATGCGTTCATATTTCATCGCCGGAAACTGGAAAATGCACAAGACCGTGAAAGAGTCCGTGGCCCTCGCCACCGAGCTCGTCGCCAGGCTCTCGGGCTGCGGGGAAAAGGTGATGATCGCGCCCGCATTCACCGCCCTCGCCGAGGTCGCCAAGGTGCTCGAGGGTTCGGCCATCCTTCTCGGCGCCCAGAACATGGGACCGGAAGAGCAGGGCGCCCACACCGGCGAGATCTCCATCCTCATGCTCAAGGACATCGGCGTCAAGGTGGTGATCCTCGGCCACTCCGAGCGCAGGCACAGCTATTCCGAGACCGACGCCCTCGTCAACAGGAAGGTTCTCCTCGCCCTCAAGCACGGGCTCGAGGTGATCCTCTGCGTCGGAGAGACACTTGAGGAGCGCGAGTCGGGCAAGCTGGAATCCGTCCTCGGCACCCAGCTGCGCGAAGGGCTGTCGGGCGTTCAGGTCTCCGACCTCGACCGCGTCACCGTGGCTTATGAACCCGTGTGGGCCATCGGTACGGGCAAGACGGCCACGCCCGAGGACGCGGATGCCGTCCACGCCTATTGCCGGAAGGTCCTCGCCGCCCTCTACGGCGCCGAGAAGGCCAGGACCCTGATCATTCAGTACGGCGGTTCGGTGAAGGCCGACAATGCCGCGGCCCTCATGGCCAAGCCCAACATCGACGGGGCCCTGGTGGGCGGCGCGAGCCTCAAGGCCGAGAGCTTCGTACCGATCGCCTGCTTCAGGTAGGAACGACGAGGTCTTGATACAAGGCCTCGTTCTCGTATATCATTGGCCACCGTGCGCGCGATGCACGACGCGGTGATCGTCAATCTGCATTCCGGGAGTTGTTACCATGGGTTTTTTCGCTGTGCTGCTCCTCGTCCTCTTCGTTCTTGTCTGCCTCTTTCTCATTTTTCTCGTCATCATCCAGGATGAAGATTCCGACTCGATCGGCGGCATTTTCGCCGGCGGATCGGCAAGCGCCTTCGGCTCCAGGTCCTCGAATGTCGTCATCAAGATAACCTATGTGCTGGGCGCGCTCTTCTTCGTGACAGCCTTCTCCATGGCGCTCATCAACAAGTCGTCCACCGGCAATGTCGAGGCGGTGGCAACCCAGAAATCCGAGCAGACGACCAATACCGAATGGTGGAAGGGCGACACGACCTCCACGACGCTGGCGCAGGAACAGGCTCCCGCGGAATCGACGACACAGACAACGACGAAGTAAAGCCGTAGTCGCGAATACTCCTCCCTTGCCCAAGTCAATCGAGGATGGAGTGGACATATGATACTTCAGCAGGTATTTCAGCCTTCGACGATAAAGACCGACCTCGAGAGCGACGGCAAGGAAGAGCTTTTCGAGGAACTCGTCGAAGTGCTGGCAAGAGCCTATCCTCCACAGAAATCCTTTCCCAGGCAGCAGATACTCGACGCTCTTTCCCGACGCGAATCCAAGATGTCGACCGGCATTTCCAAGGGCGTGGCCCTTCCCCATGCCACGGTCGAGGGACTCGACACGCTGAGGGGCGTGCTGGGCATATCGGCGAAGGGCATAGACTACGACGCCCTGGACGGCCACCCCGTTTTTCTGGTTTTCATGTTGCTGACGCCCCCCGACTCCACCGAACTCCATCTTCAGGCGCTGCGGAGGATTGCCGCTCTCATCGACAGCCACGAAGTCGCGATAAGTCTCGCCGGGGCCGCCAACGCCCAGGACGCCTTCGCCATCATCAAGGAATTCGAACGAGACGATTTGATATAAAACGCAGAGGGACAAAATCCCCGATCGTGTGATTCCACCCGGCTTGTTCCGGAACAGGACAGATGGGACCGCACCTTTCTATACAGCGCATTGTATGGAGAAAGAGGTGCACCATGGATTCTCTGAACGGCCTCGACAGACTTCTGGAGACCGAAGCCAGGGCTTCGGAGATGATTCTCGAGGCTGAAAACGAAGCGGGCGCCATCGTGGGAAAGGCGAACGACGAAGCCCGCGCCAAGGAAAAACTGATCCTTTCCGAGCTTGGAGCAGCGCTCGAAGCGGCGCTCCTCGCCTTCGGATCGGAAGTCAAGCTCAAGTCGCAGTCAGAACTCGAGGCCTTCAGATCCCTGCTTGCCTCCTCTCCCCGGAACGAAGACGCCTTTGCCCGGTCCTGCGGAAAATTCCTGTCCTCAGGGGACTGAAGATGGCCGACTCATTCGAGATCGCCTACCTCTACGCCAGGGTCTGCGGCGCTTTTTCCTCCATGTACCTGGGAGCCAGGGGCGCCTCCCTGGCGAGGGAATCCTCCCTGGCCTCCATCTGGAAGCAATATTTCGACGCCGAGATTCCCGACAAGCCCGAAGCCTGGCTCCTCGCCGCCCTCGAACACCGTGTGGTAGGGCGGTCCATGGAACGTTTCGCCGCCCTGGCCGGCACGATACTGGAGTCCGACGAATTCATGGCCGCCCTCACCGCGAAACACGAGATCTCGGCCATCAAAGGCATGCTCTACAGGCTCGCGGCCTCGGAGCCGAAACCCGAGGGCCTCCCCCGCGGCAGCGCGACGATCGAAAGGGCGCTCGCGGCCTGGCCCCGCCTGGAAGAGATGTTCTCAGGCACGGATTACGGCTGGATCGACGAGGCGGCTCTCGCCGACATCGGCGCCGCCGAAAACAGGCTGGACCGGCGCTACTACTCCAGGCTCTGGGCGGCCGTTCAGAATCTTCCGGGCAAGATGCGCGGGAATATCCCCTCGCTGCTGCTCAGGGAAATCTCCTACCAGAATCTCGCCTGGGCTCTGAGGGTGAAGCGGTATTACGGCTACGGCCGCGAGAGGACGAGGCCCCTTCTCGTCGACCTGGAGGGGGAGGATGTCACCACCCTGGCCCTGTCGACCTTCGATCTGGATATCGACAACCTCGACACCTTCTCCGCCTGGCCGGCAAAAAGACTCCTAGCCGGCCAAACTTCGTCCCGTCTGGATATTCCCCTGCTCGAGAACAGGCTCCAGAGGGAGCTCTTCGCCCTCGTCAGGAGGTCCATGCACATGTACCCCTTCGGCTATACACCGCTCTACTGCTATTTCAAGATGCTCGAGGCGGAGGGGTCCTTCGTCCTCGGCGTCCTCGAGGGAATAAGGCTCAAGGCGCCGGCCGAGGAAAAAGCCGATCTCGCCTGGGCGCTCGCGGGAGAAGCCTCATGAGTTCGACAGCGATGAGGAGGATGGAGCTTCTTCTCCTCAAGTCCGATATCGACGCCACGCTCAGGTACCTCTCCTCGGGGCATTCCTTCCAGATCATCTTTCCGGAAGGGCATGAAGGATCCTCTCTCAAGCCCGAGAGTCCCGAAACCGGTCATCCCGGCGAAGTCAGCATGGCCCGTCTGGATGATGCCTTGGCGAAGCTGGGACAACTGGGCTCCTGCCTGGGCTTAGGGGAGAAGAAACCCGATCCGGGCGCGGCCAGGCTGCCCGACGAGGCCCTGCTGACCGAGGTGGACAGGATCTCTTCGTTCTGCGCCGGCAACGAGGAAGAGATGGCCGCCCAGAAACGCAGGCTCGAGGAACTTGAGGAGTCGCTCCGCGAAGTCAGGGCCTTCGCCTCCCTTTCCCTGCCCTTCGAGGAGATCAACAGGATGTCTTTCGTGGCCCTGCGCATCGGCCGCGTCGATCCGGAGAAGCTGCCCCTGCTGGAAAGGTCACTCGACGGCAGGGCAGCCATCATTCCCCTGGACGGTAGGGGAGCCGTCATCGCAGTTTCATCCAGGAAGGGCCGCTTCGCCCTCGAGACCGAACTGGCCAAGGTCGGATTCACGCGGATCAGCCTTCCCGAGGACTTCCGCGGCGTTCCCGCCGACGCCCTGGCCGCCATCGAGGCTTCGTACGAGACCGCGAAGGGAGATCTCGCCGGGCTCGCCGCCGAAAGGGCCGACGAGGCGCGCCGCTTCTCCTCCATCTGGAACGAAATGCTCTCCTCGGTAAAGCTGGGCAGGGCCCTCAAGAAAGTGGAAAGCAGGCTGGACGGCACGGAATGGGTCTACAGTCTTTCGGGCTGGGTCCCTTCCGGCCAGGTCGGGATCATCGCCAGCGATCTGCAGAGACTGTTCGGGGAGAGGATAGCCATCCGGATCTACGAACCGGGCGGGGGGGGTGGCAAGCTCTCGGACGAAGCCGGCGAAGTCCCGGTGCTCCTGAAGCAGAACGGTTTCGTCTCGGCCTTTCAGTCCATCGTCCTCTCCTACGGTACCCCGGTCTATGGAGATATCGATCCCACTCCCTTCGTGGCTTTCTTCTTCACCCTCCTCTTCGCGATAATGTTCGGCGATGTCGGCCAGGGCGCGGTGATACTCGGTCTGGGCTTCCTGATTTCCAAATCCAGGAAGGGCTTCCTGGGCGGCTACAGGAAATTCTGGCCGGCCTTCGTCGCCGCGGGGGCGGGATCCATGTTCATGGGCCTTCTCGTGGGATCCTTCTTTTCAAGCGAGGAGCTGCTCCTGCCCTTGGAGCGCTTCCTGACGAGACTCGTCCTGGGAACGCCGCGCGACCGCTTCCTCGACATCATGCCGAGGGACAGCCTCGACGCGATGTTCAATTTCTTCGGCTTCACGGTCGGCATAGGCTTCCTCATAAACTCGACGGGACTGCTGATCAACATGGTCAACCTGGCCCGCAGGGGAAGATGGGGCGAAGCCCTCTTTTCCAAGACAGGGCTTTCCGGCTCCCTCCTCTTCTGGTGGATCGCGGGCATGGCCCTGAGGATCATCCTGGGCGGCAAGCCAGGCTGGATCGACATACCCGGACTGGGGATCCCCCTCCTGGCCCTCCTGTTCACGGGACCCCTGGAACGAACCCTTTCGCATGACGGACATGAGGGCGGGAAGGCTTCGATCACCGACATACTTGTCGGCGGCCTCGTCGAGATCATCGAGACCTTCTCCTACTACGCGTCCAACTCCATGAGCTTCCTGCGCGTGGCGGCCTTTGCGCTGGCCCATGCCGTCCTCTCCTTCGTCGTCTTCACGATGGCCGAACTGGTGAGGACGAGGGCGCCGGGCGGAGCCGTACTGCAGTTCGCCATCTTCGCGGTCGGCAACGCCGTCATCATCGGTCTCGAAGGGCTCATCGTCACCATCCAGGTGATCAGGCTGCAGTACTATGAATTTTTCTCCAAGTTTTTCACCCGCACGGGAAGGGCTTTCGACCCCATACGCTTCGAATCCTGAGCGCCGGGGTCCTCCCACGCGGGCGGCACATATAGAAAAGGAGCATGAGATGAAGAAGAAAATTTCGGTGACGATCATGGCGGCGGCAGGCGCGGTCTCGGCCTTCGCCCAGTCGGGGACGGCGGCCGCACCGGCGGCTTCGTCATGGTCCGGCTCGATTAGGTACCTTTCGGCGGCTCTCGCCGTGAGCGTGGCGGCCGTGGCCGGCGGGGTGGCCGTGGCCAGGATAGGATCGGCGGCGATGGGCGCCATGG
>CAZRYP010000176.1:0-5635 GCA_964604295.1 uncultured Treponemataceae bacterium | reverse complement strand
GATGAGAAGCGAGGGTCCGCAGGCTATCGCCATGGCTATCATGACGCGCTGCCTCATCCCGCCCGAGAACTGGTGCGGGTAGTCACGCACGCGCTTTTCCGGAGTCGGGATGCCCACCTCGCGGAGCAGGGAAACGGTATCCTTGGCGCGTTGCGCGTCGCTGAGTTCCGGCCTGTGCCTGACAAGGACTTCCTCGATCTGGAAGCCTACCGTGAGAACGGGGTTCAGGGAAGTCATCGGTTCCTGGAACACCATGGCGATATCCCTGCCGCGTATCTCCTGCATTTCCCTTTCCGATGCCTGAAGGAGGTTCCTCTCTCCCATATGGATCGCGCCGCCCTGGACGACGATCTGCCGGGAGAGGAGGCGAACGGCGGAAAGCCCCGTGAGGCTTTTCCCGCAGCCGGATTCCCCGACGATGCCGAGAGCCTGGCCCGAGCGGACGGTGAAGCTGAGTCTGTCGAGAAGATTCACCACCTTCCCCTCGTCATCAAGATATCCTGCCGAGTAGTCCTTAAAGCTGAGGATATCCCTGCCTGGCTGAACCATCAGAAGCTCCCGTACATAGGTACATAATGACGTTCAATAATATTGGGAGGGATATTAAGTCTTCAATTTTGGCGAGTCAATGAGAGATGCGGAAGTTTGCATATACTAATCCGGTTTACTAAAAAACAATTTTCAAGGCTCTGGAAAAAGTGAAATCGCGTATTACCTGTTAAACCGTATGACAATCATACTGACCGCTTCGCCACTTGCCCCCGGGCCGCTCCCCCCAGTATCCTTGAAACCATGGAAATCCCACTGACCCTGAGGAAATCGGCCGACGGCCGCCTCAGCTACGGCATCCCCCTCTGGTACCGCCTCGCGACGGCGGCCATGCTCGCCCTCGTCGCGGCCGGGATCTTCACCTCGGGCGGTTCTCCCAGCGTCATAGGCTGGATCATCCTCGCCCTCCTCCTCCTCGGCCTCGTCTACGAGGAACGGTGGGTCGTCGAGCCCAAGGCCGGGAAGGTCCTCCACTACAGCGGGATCTGGCCGGCGGCGAAAGTCATCAGCCTCGGCTTCGGCGAGATCGAGGAATTCAGCCTGGGGGCCTTCGCGAAGGGCACGGTGCCAGGCTCGACCGAGGAAAAAGCCGACAAGGAACGGGCCTTCGCCATGCTGAACGGCAGGGACAGCGAAGAGCCGGGCCGTCCCTCCATCTTCAAAATGGGAAGGCGCAAGCCCTACATCACCCTTCTTCTCAGGACCAGGGAAGGCGGGGACTATCTCGTGGACAGCCTGCCGGCCAGGAGCGCCAGGCGCCTCAGGGCGGCGGGGGAAGCCATGGCCGCAGCCGCGGGCAGCCGCTTCGAGTCCCAGGGCCGCTGAAGGCCGCCCGAAGCCCAGCCGAATCCGCGATCGCCCCATCGCATATGAAGAAGGCCGTCCTTCCGGACGGCCTTCTTCATCGTATCGTCTTTTCCGCGGCGGAGCGCCGCCCTCACTCCGGCTTGTGGTAGAGGAAGCAGGCCACCTGATGGCCCTCCTCCGTCTCCTTGAGCTGGGGCCTCACGGCCTTGCAGACGTCCATGCGCTTCGAGCATCTGTCGTAGAAGTAGCAGCCGGGGCGTTGCTTGTCGGGGGAAGGCACGTCGCCTGTGAGGATGATGCGCTGGCGCTTGGCTTCGACCTTGGGGTCGGGGATGGGCGCGGCGGAGAGCAGGGCCTGGGTGTAGGGGTGGAGGGGATTCCTGTACAGGTCCTTCGCGCCCGAGATCTCGACGATGAGGCCGAGATACATCACCGCCACCCTGTCGGAGATGTACTGTATGACGGCCAGGTCGTGGGCGATGAAGAGATAGGTCAGCCCGAACTCGGCCTGGAGATCCTTGAAGAGATTGAGTATCTGGGACTGGATGGACACGTCGAGGGCCGAGACGGGCTCGTCGCAGAGCATGAGCTCGGGCTTGAGGGCCAGGGCGCGGGCTATGCCTATCCTCTGGCGCTGGCCGCCCGAGAACTCGTGGGGATAGCGGTTCCTGAAGAAGCGGGACAGGCCGACCTTCTCCATGAGGTGATCGACGAGCTCGTCGCGCTCCTCCTTTCCCATGTTGAGGAGGCCTCTCTGCTGGAAGATGCGCACAGGCTCGGCGATGATGTCGCCCGAGGTCATGCGCGGATTGAGGGAGGCGTAGGGATCCTGGAAGACCATCTGCATGTTCTTGCGCGCGGCCAGCAGGTCGATGGAGCTCATCTTCGTGAGGTCCTTGCCCTTGAGCCACACCTCGCCCGCCGTCGGCTTGTAGAGCTGGGCTATGGCCCGCGCGGTGGTGGACTTTCCGCAGCCCGATTCGCCCACGAGGCCGAGGGTTTCGCCCTGCCGTATCTGGAAATCGACGCCGTCCACCGCGTAGATGAATCCCTTGTTGTTCGAAAGGAATCCCCCCTTGGTGGGGAAGTGCATCTTGAGCCCCTTCACGTCGAGAAGCGTTTTCCGGTCACTCATTTCTTTTCCTCCGAATAGAGCCAGCACGAGACGGCGCGGCCGTGCTCGAGGCGGGCTGATGCCGGATACTTCTTTTTGCAGATATCCATCGCCTTTTCGCAGCGAGGATAGAAGGGACAGCAGTCGGGCAGGTCGATCACGTTGGGCGGCTGGCCCTGGATGGAATAGAGGCGCTCGGTGTTCTCCCTGTCGAGGCGGGGGACGGAGCGGATGAGGCCGATGGTGTAGGGGTGCTTGGGATCCTCGAAAATCACGTCGGTGGGCCCGCGCTCCACGATGCGCCCCGCGTACATCACGCAGAGGGTGTCGCACATGCCGGCCACCACGCCCAGGGAATGGGTGATCAGGATCACCGCCGTGCCGAGCCTCTTCGTGAGCTCCTTCATGATCTCGAGGATCTGGGCCTGGATGGTGACATCCAGGGCGCTCGTGGGCTCGTCGGCAATGAGGATCTCGGGATTGCAGGAAAGGCTCATGGCTATCATGACGCGCTGGCGCATGCCCCCCGAAAACTGGTGCGGGTACTGGTCGATGCGCTTTTCGGGCGCCGGGATCCCGGCGAGCTTGAGCATCTCGACGGCCTTGGCCTTGGCCGCTTCCTTGTCCAGCCCCTGGTGGAGGACGATGGTCTCGATCATCTGGGTCGATACCCTTAGGAAGGGATTGAGGGAGGTCATCGGATCCTGGAAGATCATCGAAATCTTGTTGCCCCTGATCTGGCGTATCTCGGCCTGGGGCATGGCCAGGAGGTCCTTGTCGTGGAAGAGGACACGGCCGCCGACGATCTTGCCGGGAGGCATGGGGATGAGGTTGATGATCGAGAGGTTTGTGACGCTCTTGCCCGAACCGGACTCGCCCACGATGCCCAGGGTCTCGCCCTTGTGCAGGTCGAAACTGACGCCGTCCACGGCCTTCACGAGGCCTTCGTCGACGGTGAAATAGGTTTTCAGGTCTTGGACCTGGAGAATGACTTCATTGGTCATGGCTTCTCTGCTCCTTGCTCAGGTTCGGTTCTTGCTCTGCGGATCCAGGGCGTCGCGGAGGCCGTCGCCGAGGAAGTTCATGCAGAACAGGAAGAGGGTCATCTCGATCGCGGGCGCCAGGAGCTGCCAGGGATAGAGTTCCATCGTGTTGGCGCCCTCGCTGACGAGGGAGCCCCAGGAAGAGAGCGGGGCCGAGACGCCCATGCCGAGGAAGGAAAGGAAGGACTCGCTCATGATGAAGCTCGGCAGGGAAAGGCTCGTGAAGACGATGATGACGCCCAGGGCGTTGGGCAGGAGGTGCCTGAAGATGATCCTCCCCGGCCCCGCGCCCATGGAGCGCGCCGCCTCGACGAACTCCGAATTCTTGAGGCTGATGATCTGGCCCCGTACGACGCGGGCTATCGTCAGCCAGGAGACCAGCGCTATTCCGATGAAGAGGATGACGACCGAATCCTGTCCCTCCCTCCTGAACAGCGCCATCAGGATGATGACGATGAGCATGTAGGGGAGGCCGTACATGATGTCCACGAAGCGCATGATGAGGTTGTCGAACCATCCGCCGACATAGCCCGAAATCGCCCCGATGATGACGCCCACGAGGACTGCCGTGAGGGTTCCTATGAGGCCCACCATCATGGAGATGCGCGCCCCGTAGATCGTCTTGGAGAGCATGTCGCGGCCGAGATAATCGGTACCGAAGATGTAGACCTTCTTGTTGTCGGGATTGGTCTCCATCTCCGCTTTCATGGTCTCGATCTCCGCGAGGTCCCTCGCGAGATCGGGCTTCAGGCTGTCCATCCCGTCGTCTATCCTCTCCTGGAGGAGCTTGGCGTGTTCCTCGACGTTCCGGAGGGCGATGAGGCCCGCGGGCTTGAAGGAGGGGGGCAGGTTCGTGTGGGTCAGGACCTGGATCCGGTAATCATGAAAGGGGAGAATTGGAGCCGCGATAGCGATGACGGCGTAGAATATGACTATCCAGAGGCTGGCCAGCGCCATCTTGTTGCGCCTGAGCCTCTTCCACGCGTCGGCCCAGAGGGAGATGGGCTTCATCTGCTGGTTGAATTCGTTTACCGCTTTTCCTTTGTTACGTGCCATGTCCGGTTCCTCCTCACTTGTACGAGATACGCGGGTCGAGGAACCCGTACACGATATCGACCACGAAGTTCATGGTGACGAGTATCAGCGAATACATGATGACTTCACCCATGATGAGAGTGTAGTCCCTGTTGATGGCCGACTGGACGAATACCCTGCCGATGCCGGGAATGGCGAAGACGGACTCGACGACGAGGGAGCCCGTGATGATGCCCGAGAAGGCCGGCCCGAGGTAGGACACCACGGGGAGGAGGCCGCCCTTGAGCACATGCTTGCCTATCACCACCCTCTCGGAGAGGCCCTTGGCCCTGGCCGTCCTGACGTAATCGGAGCGCAGCACCTCGAGGATGGAGGCGCGGGAAAGGCGGGCGAGGTAGGCGAAATAGGGGAAGGAAAGGGTGAGGGCCGGCATGATGAGGGTCTTCAGGCCGTCCCTGCTCGTGATCCAGCCCGAGATCGGCAGCCAGCGGAGCTTGAGGCCGAAGACCAGCTGGAGTATGGGTCCGATGACAAACAACGGCACTGAAATCCCGACGACGGCGATGGACATGGCCGCGTAGTCCTGCCACCTGTTCTGCTTCAGCGCCGAGATGATGCCCACGCTTATGCCCGCCACGAGGGCCAGGGAGAGGGCCAGGGAGCCGAGCATCATCGAGTTGGGCAGGGTCTGGGCAATGAGCTCGTTCACCGAGGCGTCGCGGTACCTGAAGGAAGGACCAAAGTCCCACCTGAGCACGTCCCCCAAATAGCGGACATACTGTTTGCCCAGGGGTTCGTCCATGTGGTATTTCTTCAGAAGATTCTGGAGCACCTGCTCCGGCACCTTTTTCTCGCTCGAGAAAGGTCCGCCCGGCGCAAACCGCACCAGGAAGAAACTCAGGGTCACGATCACGAACATGGTCGGGATCAGACTCAATAATCGACGGATGATGTACTTCGACATCATGCCCTCCCAAATAGAGAATAGACTCCCTGAAACAAGGGAGAAATCTGTGCCGCAGACCGGCTTGGGTGGAAATCCCCCTGATCGGGGCAAAAAAACGGGGAGGCGCCGGAGCGCCTCCCC
>CAZRYP010000175.1:0-5662 GCA_964604295.1 uncultured Treponemataceae bacterium | reverse complement strand
GGGCGCTCGCCGGCGGCCGCGGCGCTATACTTCCCCTTCCATTCGGACCTGCCTTCCCGAGGGCGCTTCGGTTTTTCAAGGCCGCCGCCGGCAAGGTGCCCCAACTCCTCCGTTCGCCCGAAGTCTCCTCCCGGGACAGGGCCGGGCTTCTCCTTGCGGCCAGCCTTCACGGCCTTTCCGCCGTGGCGGGCGACAGCTGGCTCGAGAAGCGCATGCTGCATTTCCCCGACGGAACCGTCAGGATTGAGGCCGGCGACGCGGTCTTCTTCGTGGAAAAAAAGGGCAGGGGAATCCGGGTTCTTCGCGATCCGGTCGCGCCGCAGAGCACCCAAGCCGCGCCGCAGAGCATTCAAGCCACGCCGCAGAGCACCCAAGTCGCGACCGGGAACGCTCCCGCCGCAGCGGGAGCCGATGCCCTTCTCAGCTTCGCGAGTC
The DNA here is from genome assembly GCA_964604295.1 of uncultured Treponemataceae bacterium. GTDB lineage: Bacteria > Spirochaetota > Spirochaetia > Treponematales > Rectinemataceae > CAZRYP01. The sequence goes on along the minus strand of CAZRYP010000175.1, from coordinate 5,227 downwards.
CGGAATCGGCCATCGCCGTCCTCTCGGGCAAAAGACAGGCGGTCGTAGCCCTCGGTTCGGGGGAAGTCAGGATCGCCGGCCTCCTGCCCCTGGTCCAAGGGCTCTTCGCCGTACTGGACAGGTTGTCCTGGTATCTGGGCGTCACGATCGGGGAGGAAGGCAAATGAGCGCGGCCAAGGGAAGATTCACAAGATCGCTGGAGTACTTCGAGCGGGCTGCCCGCGTCATTCCGGGGGGCATCTACGGATCCAAGAGCCCCGGTTTCCTCGTGCCCGGGCATTTTCCCTACTATCTCGAGGGAGGATCGGGCTGCAGGATAAGGGACATCGACGGCAACGAGTTCATAGACTATCTCTGCGGATACGGCAGCCAGATCGTGGGCTACGGTAATCCGGAGGTGGACAGGCCTGCTCTCGCTCAGACCGCCCGGGGCGACCTGCTGAACCAGCCCCATCCCGTCATGGTCGAACTGGCCGAACGTCTCGTGGCGACAGTTAAGGGCATGGACTGGGCCGTGTTTTCCAAGAACGGCACGGACATGACGACGTTGGCCGTCTCTCTCGCCAGGGCCAAGACCGGCAAGCAGATCGTGATAGCGGCCGAGGGAGCCTACCACGGTGCGGCCAACTGGTGCTCGAGCAACGTCTTCCCGGTCTTCGCGAAGGAAGAGCAGCGCAATGTGGAGCTTTTTCCCTACAACGACGTTGAAGGTCTCGAAGCCCTCTTCGCGCGTTTCAGGGGCAGGATAGCCTGCGTGATCCTCACCCCCTACCACCATCCCGCCTTCAAGCCCCAGCAATTGCCGGATCCGGGCTTCTTCCCCGCCGTCGAGCGCCTTTGCGCGGCCGAGGGCGCCTATTTCATCATGGACGACATACGTGCCAACTTCAGGCTTGACCCGGCGGGAAGCCACGTCCGCTTCGGAGCCCATCCCCATATGGTGACGATGGGGAAAGCCATGGCCAACGGCTATCCCCTCTCCGTCCTACTCGGCGAAAAAGATCTGGCCAGGACGGCATCGGGATTCTTTATAACGGGCACCTATTGGATGTCGGCGGCGCCCATGATGGCCGCGATGGCCACCCTTGACGAGATGGTCAGGCTGGGCGGAATCCCGAGGCTGGAAAAGCTGGGGCTGAGGCTGAAGGAAGGTCTCGAGGGTCTCGGCAGGAAGGCGGGATTCGCCGCGCGCGTCTCGGGTCCCCTCGCCATACCCTACCTCACCTTCGACGAGGACCCCGACCTCTACCTGAATCAGGAATTCTGCGCCGCCATGGCCGACAGGGGAGTATTCATGCATCCCCACCACAACTGGTTCCTGTCGCTCGCCCACTCCGAGCGCGATATCGAGTTGACGCTGGACGCGGCGGACGAGGCTTTCAGGCAGCTTGCCGGGAAGCGCTGAGTCCGCGAGCCGGACTTCGACCGCGCGGCTCATCCCCCCAGGGGGCGGAGAAGTTGGGCGAGCGCGATGCCGAGGTAGTTGCCGACGGCATAGCCTATGATGCCCGTCGTGATGCCGGGCACTATCAGCTTCCTCGCCTTGAGGGAGACGGCCACGACGCCCACGAAGGGAGGGGAGCAGATCGCCGATGTCGAGACGATGAGCATGGTGTCGACGTCAATCCTGAAGAGCGCGCAGAGCAGGGCGTGCAGGATGAAGGATCCGAAGAGGACCATGACCACATAGATGAAGTACGTGGGAGCGCCCGAGAGGAGGAGCGAGAAATCGCCCATCGCTCCCACGGCGATGCAGAATACGTAGAGTATGTATTCGCCCGCGTGGAAGCTCATCGGTATGGACCGTACGGAAGGCAGGAGCGAAGCCGCAAGCGCGAGGCTCGTGATCGCGAGTATCACTACCATGGTCTGGAAGTCCGCGGGAAAAAGCATGGAGAGACCGAGGGAGACGCCCACGATGGCCGCGGCCAGTCCCAGGGCGCCGAGGAGTTTTCTCCGCACGGACTTCGCGAAATAATCGGCCAGGCGGAAGCCTTCACCCATCCCATCGACGGCCCCCGCGTCGGTATTCCAGTTCGCGACCGGAAGCAGCTTCGAAAGGATTGGCTTGGCCACGGTCATGACGGCGAGAAGGTAGAGCGCCGACACCACCATGTCCGATGTATGCACGGCGAGATAGATATTCCTGTCCACGTCGAGGGCCGTCTTGATGGCCGCCAGGTTCGGCGTTCCGCCGGTATAGAGTCCCACGGAAGAGACCAGGGCCGCGGAAAATGCCGCGAGCCCGAAGGCCAGTATGGATTTTCCCGAAAGCGCCTTCCATCTCCTTATATCGACGGAGAACAGAAGGAGGGGTATGGAAAACGCGACGGCTCCGGTGGATACGGCGTCGAGGAGCACGGGCGCGGAACCTGGGAGTATCCCCATGTTCCCTATCGCCAGTCCGGCCAGGTAGCTGACGATGAGGGGGCTCCACTTCGCGCAGAGCGGCACTTTTTCCTTCGCCCAGAGGGCGAGGGCGGGAAAGAGAAGCACGAACATGATTAGCAGGACTGATGACATGGTTTTCTCCGGATTCATAGCCCGCCGTGGCGGGCTATGGTCTTGGCGAAGATCGCGGGAAGGTATCGGGAAAGAAAGAGGCCGAGCCTTGCCTTGCCGTCGAAGGCTACCTTGATCTCGGCTTTTCCCGCTTCCATCCCGTCCAGGATTATGCGGGCCGTCAGGGCCGGATCCTGGCCCCTTTCCTGCAGCGGGTCGAGGGTCTCATGCCTTTTTCCGTCTCCCTCGAGGGCGTTCCTCGAAATATCGGTGCGCACGAAGCCGGGGAATACCATGGTGATCCGTATGCCCTTGCCGGAGAGCTCGGCCCGCAGGGAGGAGAAGAATCCCCCGAGCGCGTGTTTCGATGCCGAATACGCGGTGCGCCAGGGCGCGCCCATGAGGCCGGCGATGCTCGACACGCAGGCGATGGAGCCCGATCCCCGCGCCAGCATTTCCGGCAGGACCGACCTGCAAAGATCGACGGAAGCCTTGAAGTTGGTTTCGAGTATGAGGTCGAATACTTCGGGGGATGTGTCGGCGAAACGCGAACGTTGGCTGACGCCGGCATTGAGGATGAGGCAGTCGATCCGTCCGAAAAACGAGGGAGCCTTCGCCGCTGCCTCGTTTCTCTCTTTTCCCGACGACAGGTCGAAGGGCAGAATGGCCGTCCGGCCCGCCGCGCAGCGCCCGGCCGTCCGCGCGAGGGCCGCCTCGTCGCGTCCGGACAGGACGACGAGGGCTCCGCGGCGCGAGGCTTCCAGGGCCAGGGCTTCGCCGATCCCCGAGGATGCCCCGGTGATCCAGAGGGCCTTGTCCTTCACGATGCGACGAGCCTCGTGGCAAAGGACTTCGCCTCGAGGATGTCATCCTTGTTGGGATGTCCCTGCATGAAGAGGAGGAACTGGCCTTTGCAGAAAAAGCACTCTTCGGCGACGGCGAGACCCTGCTCGAGGAAGACGCGCCTGAGGAGACTGATGGCGTCGCTTTTGACAAAGCCCGTGGCGAAGAGGGCGACCTTGCCCCCGAATCCGGCGGCCTTCAGGCGGCCGGCGAAGAGCTTGATCGACGGGTGTATGTCGTGATCGCTCGTCGCGTAGACGGCGCCGCCCACGAAGACGATGTCCGCCTCCATGGCGGGAGGGTCCTGCTGGGCTTGGCGCGCCGGGCATCCGGCAGCTTCGGCTATCGCGTTCGCGATTTTCCTCGTATTGCCCGTCTGGCTGTAGAATACAACATCTGCTTTCATTTGGCTTCCTCGATTTCCGCTTCGGGTCTGTTCCCGGAATGGAATTATCGCACAAGATGAGCGCGATTGCGACAGTATCCGGAAGGATGCGCCCAGGAATATATCATCCTCTTGCGCGTCGCGCGATTCGGGTACATCCTGAAATCCTGACAGGAAACCCAGGAGGCGTCCCATGGCACAGAAGGAAATCACCCGGCCTCTCGATCTTCTCGGCGGGGATGGCCGCATTGTGGAGGAAGGCTGGGCGAGGCGGCCTTTCTGGAAGTACGATCGCTCGAAGATCGCGGCGCCGTCGTGGCGAATCAAGGAATGGGATTACTACCATGTCATTTCCCATGAGGGAAACTACGGCATAACCTTCACGATTTCCGACCTGGGCTATCTGGGACTTTTTTCCGTCGCCTGGGTGGATCTCGCATCGGGCAAGGTGTCCCAGTCCGAGGAGATGAGCTTTTTCCCCCTCGGCAGGACAGGCTTTTCCGAAAGCTCGGAAGCGGACGACTTGAAGCGCGAAAGCGCCAAGATTTCGCTGTCATTCTCCATCGGAGGGGGAAGGCGTCATCTCTCGGCCGTCTGTCCCGGTTTCGTCGCCCCCGACGGTTCGACGGGGCTGAAGGCCGACATGGAGCTCGAGGATCCGCCCGGGGCCGAGAGCATGAACATCGCCACTTCCTGGAAGGAAAACCGCCGCGCCTTCTACTACAACAGGAAAATCAACTGCATGCCCGCGCGCGGCACCGTGCGACTAGGTTCGCGCAGCTATGCCTTCTCTCCCTCGAGTTCATCGGGAGGGCTCGACTGGGGCAGGGGCGTCTGGACTTACAGGAACCGCTGGTATTGGGGTTCCGCCTCCGGCCTCCTGGGCGGCGTTCCCTTCGGCTGGAATATCGGCTACGGTTTTTCAGATCGCAGCCCGGCTTCCGAAAACATGCTGTTCTATGCAGGAAAAGCCCACAAGCTGGAGGAAGTAAGCTTCGGGATCGATACATCCGACTACCTCGCGCCCTGGAAGTTCGGGAGTTCGGACGGCCGATTCGAGATGGATTTCCAGCCCGCGGTCGACCGAAGCAGCTCGACCGACCTTCTCCTCATCAAATCCATCCAGCACCAGGTTTTTGGCTATTTTACCGGACGCGTTGTCCTGGACGACGGCACAACCCTCGAGGTGGACCATTTCGCGGGCTTCGCCGAGGACGTGCTCAACTGGTGGTGAAGCCTTCCCTCACCAGCCCAGGATCCTCTCCCTGTTGGCCAGCCCGATGGCGGCCAGCTTTTTGACAGGATCGAGGGCGGCGCCGTCGTACCGCTTGTACTCTATGGCGCACTGGTTCATGGAAAAATGCCTGAAAACCCAGACCTGGTCCCGGAGGGATTTCGGGGCTTTCGCGTAGAGGGATGTCATCTCCTCGGCCCATGCCGCGAAAAGCCTCCCCGGCTTCAGTTCGCCGTAGCCGGAGATCCAGAGGACTCCGCCCA
>CAZRYP010000174.1:0-5704 GCA_964604295.1 uncultured Treponemataceae bacterium | reverse complement strand
ACGGGCCGGGCCGAGGACATCCTCGGGACGGACGAGGATCTCCCCGGGAAGGGTCACGCGCTCTCCTCCCTGGAGCACCGACCACAGGGGTCCGCGCGGAACGCCCAGGGCGAGGGCCTTTTCGGGGTGGAAGGCGCCCGGGCGAAGGTGTTCCTCGAGAGCGAAGCCATAGCAGGTCTTCGTATGCCTGAGGCCGAAGGAGCGGACGGAAAAGTCCGGATCCTCCCACAGAGTGCAGGGCTCGGAGAATTCCTTCACGATGATCTCGTAGTTGATGTACATGTCCAGGGAACGCCTGGTCTGTTCGACATATTCCGCAAGCTTGGGCGGTCCGAATATATAGAGAGGCTCATCCCTGTCCACCTGGCTGTTCAGCATGAGAATGCCCGGCAGGCCGGTCACATGGTCGGCATGCATGTGCGAAATGAAAATGGCCGTTATCTTCTTCCAGCGCAGGTTGAGCCGGCGTATGGATATCTGCGTGGCCTCGCCCGCGTCGAAGAGGAAGAGTTCGCCTTCCCTCCGGACGAGGACGCTCGTGAGGTGTCGGTAAGGAAGGGGCATCATGCCGCCGCAGCCCAATACAAAAGCTTCGAGATTCATGGTGGACGACTATAGCTGGAAAACGGCCCTTTCTGCAATGACCGCGGAAGATGGCCCGCCCGGAAGTGGCTGCGTCGCCGGGCTCCCGAGGTCCTTGAGCAATGCGGCAGCTCCATGCAAGTATATAGTCATGAATGACTTTTCAGATCTCGGCCTCTGTCCGGAGCTGGCCGCCGCCTTCGGAGCGCTCGGCTTCAAGAACCCCACCAAGGTCCAGCGCCTGGCCATTCCCAGGATACTTCAGAAAAAAGATATATTCCTCCAGTCGGAAACCGGCACGGGCAAGACCTTCGCGTACCTCGCGCCCGCCATATCCGCGGCCAAGGGCTTGAGTCCCTCGAAGGGTCCCCTCATCCTCGTGCTCTGCCCCACCCAGGAGCTGGCCGTGCAGGTCGCGAAACAGGCCGAAGCCCTCCTTGCGGCTTCCCACATAGCCATGAATGTCCTTGCCCTCCTGGGCGGAAGCCCCCTCTCACGACAGGAAGACGCCCTGAAGAAGAAGCCCCACATCGTCATCGGCACCCCGGGCAGGACGGCTGACCTCGTCAAAATGCGCCTCCTGAAGCCGGAAAACCTGGGCTTCCTCGTGCTGGACGAGGGCGACAGGCTTTTCTCGACCGAATACAGGGAACAGGTCCAGGACATCCTCGGCAAGGCGGCTCCCGATGCCTGCAGGATACTGGCATCCGCCACCATTTCCCCCAACACGCGCAAGCTCGCGAGGGTGTTCATGAAGGATTCCGAATCCCTCGATCTTCTCGAGGAAGGCGTCCTCGCCCGCGACATCGAGCACTGGGTGTTCTACGTCGAGCACCGCAAGAGGATAGACTTCATCCGCAAGTTGGAATCGGCCCTCAAGCCCGCGAAATGCCTCGTCTTCGCTTCCTCGGGGGACAGGGTGGAGAGAACGGCCGAAAGGCTCGCCGAATGCGGCCTTCCCGCCGACGCTATCCTCTCGAAACAGGAGAAGGAACACAAGCGCGTGGCCATAGAACGCTTCGAGAACGGAACCCTCCGCTACCTGGTGACGACGGATCTCGGCGCCAGGGGACTGGATATTTCGGGCATCACCCACATAATAAGCCTCGATTTTCCCGAGGAGAGCTCCTGGTACGTCCACAGGGCCGGAAGGACGGGCCGGGCCGGGGAGAAGGGCATCAGCATCCTCCTCGCTGACGCCTGGGAGCTCAGGAACGCCTCCAGGATAGCCGTGGACAGGGGCTTCGTCTTCAGGACCAAGATCCTCGAGGCCGGGGAGCTGCTCGAACCTCCGGTCGAGGAATTTTTCGCCCTCGTGGAAAAGGGCGAGGCGGAGAAGCAGGACTACCGCAGGAAGACGCGCGCAATCCGCGGGGACACCCCCCCCCGATGACAAAAAACACCGACTCCTCCGCAGCACGGACCTCCGACCACGCGTTTGATCCCATCCTGGATTCCCTGAAGGAGGGCAAGATCATCCTCCCTTCGGTGGCGAGGGACATGGCGAACCCGGCCTGGGACGACGCCGCGACGCGCATACTCATAGTCAGACTCTCCCCCTGGCGCGATGTGGACATCTCCACTCCCCATCTCGTGCTCTTCGACGAAATCCGCTCTTCCTTGGCCGAAGCCTATCTCGACTTCGCTTTCATGCCGACGGCGGCCGACAGGAAGGCTCTCTCCTCGCGGGATCTTCCCTGGTTCTTCGGAAGGGCGTCCGGAAGATCGCCCCGAGACTTCGACATCATCATGATCTCCAATGCCTTCGCGCTGGAACTCGTCAACCTGCCCTATCTCTTCGCGACTGCCGGCATGCCCATGTCGGCAGCATCGCGCGCCCTCCTCGACAGCCAGCCCATAGTGATAGCCGGGGGCTCGAACGCGTCGGCGATGGGCTCCATCGTTCTCGAGGAGCCCCTGGGAAAACTCCCCGCGCGGGATGCCTTCGTGGACGGCATCTTCTTCGGGGAAGGAGAGATGTCCATCGGAAAGCTCGCCTCCGCGCTTTCGGGAAAAGGCCCCGGCAGCAGGAATGCGGCTTCCAGGGCAGCCCGCCTGGCGGAAGCGGGAAACATCGAGGGATTCTGGCCCTGCCTGATCGCGGAGGGCGCGAAGAAAGCGCTTGCGCCCGGCCGGCCGCACAGCGTCACGAAACCCCTCATCCTCAATGGAAGCGGCGCTTCGAGCGTCAGGCTCACGATCACGTCGGGCTGTCCGGGCTATTGCTCCTTCTGCCTCGAAGGCTGGGATCGCAGGCCGTACCGCGAAGCCGATTTCGACAGGCTGCTCCAGGACGCGCGCAGGCTGCGCCGGGAGAGCGGCGCCGAAGACCTGGAAATCTACAGCTTCAACTTCAACACGCACTCCCGCATCTTCGACCTGATCTTCGAGCTTAACAGGATCTTCCGCCGGGTTTCCTTCATGAGCCAGAGGCTGGACATCCTGGCCGAAACGAAGGGCCTGATGGAGACGGAGATGGCCGGGGGCAAGCGTTCCTACACCCTCGGCATCGAAGGCATTTCTGAAGCCATGCGGGCTTTTTACCGGAAAGGACTCACGGCCGGGCACATGGAATCCTGTTTCGAGAAGACCATCAGGCCGGGCGTCAAGGAACTCAAGCTTTTCTTCATCATAGGCGGGATGGAGACCGTTGCCGATATCGCCGAGTTTGGCCTCCTCATGGAACGCGTCAAGCGCCGCAAGGATGCCCAGTCGCCATCGACGAGGATCCTCGTCTCCGCGGGTTTCCTGGTCAGGCTCCCCTTCACTCCCCTCCAGTATGCCCCTCTCGAATACGACAGGGACAAGCTCGTCCGCCTGGGTCACCTCCTGCGGGAGGCCTGCGAAAACGCGGGCATAGAATTCAGGCTGGCATCCAATGTGGACGAATGCTTCGTCGACCAGACGCTTTCCCTCGCGGGAGCCCCAGCCTACCAGTGGCTCACGCGCGTACCTTCCATGGGCACTGTCTATGACATTTCCCTAGGCGAAGGCGCGTGGAAATCGCTGAGGCATGCCGTGCTTGGGCAGGACGCCGATCCCGCATACCTGGCCGAGAAGCCACCCGAGTATCGGCCTCCCCTGGCCTTTCTCGAGGATGGACAAGGCTTCGGACTCCTCCACGACCACTACCTCGAGGCCAGGGCGCTGAAGGACAGGCCGGGCTGTCTGGGCAAGGAATGTACCGCCTGCGGCGTCTGCGGGGACGGGGATGAAATTGAAGCCATGAGCGGACACGAACTGACCGTGCCGCCCATCATCCGCCACGTTGAGAAAATCGAGGCCCTCCTCGCGGCCAAGGCTAGGTTCGCCCCGGCCTTCGCCATGCTGGATTATCCTCCCGAAATCGCCGGGTCGCACTCGGCCTACAGGATGTCCTGGCTACTTCGGCACATGTCGGCCAGGATAGCCGGAGCCGAGAATGTCGTCTTCGAAGCCAAGGAACTCCTCTTCCATGGAAACACGCCCTTCGGTGAGCTCTTCTCCGAGGGTGGATCCTGGCAAGGGCGGGGCGCAGTGGCCTTGTACGGCCCCGACGCGAAACGCACGGCGCAGCTGGTCTCCCGGCTCTCGGGAATGTCCCTGCTCGAGGCCGAACCCCATCCCTCCGCCCTCGCCGTGGAGATCACCCTCCCGGAGGGACATGTCGACGCCGTCAGGAAAGTCTTCGGCGAATCCTGCGAAAACCAGAAGCTGGCCTTCACGGCGAAAAGGGAAGACGGAGGATGGAGCTACGAGTTTTCCGCCTCCTCCAGAGGCAGGAGGGTATTCTCGGAGGCAAGGCTGCGCGAGACGGAAGGAGCCACCCTGCTCTCCCTCACCCTGGGCGAGAAGGCCAGATTGTCACTGCTTCTGGATGAGATCGCGGCCTCTTCCGGCTTCAGGCCCGGGGTGAGTATAACCGGCTGGAACTGAGGGCGGAGGCATCCGAAGGATCCGCTCCCGGCCGCTATTCCCTGTCGGGTCTGTATCTGGCCATGGAGGTGTCGGTCTCGAAGACCTCGACCGCCGAGAGCGGAAGCTCGGGATGGGCGGCCTTCATGCCCTCGAAGATGTACCTGGCGATTCTCTCCGCGCTCGGATCGTCGGCGAACTGGGCGATTTCGTTTAGGTCCGAATGGTCGAGGCCGGCCAGGATCCCGTTCAGGACCTGCTTGAGGAGCCCGAAGTCGACGAGCATTCCGCCCTCGCCCAGCGTTTTTCCTTCCGCCCAAACCCTGACCTTGTAGTTGTGCCCATGGAGACGTTCGCATTTGCCGTTGTAGTGGACGAGCCTGTGGGCCGCCGCGAAATTCGCTTCTATCCTGACTTCGAACATGGATGGAACAATAGCCGCTCTTCCCGGCCTTGGCAAGCCTGGGCATGTCGCACCGGGCACGTCGAGCCCGGGCGGACCGGACCTTGGCGGGCCTGGGCAGGCCGGATCCGGGCGAGCCTGATTTTCCTAAACTTGCTTTACTCCGTAAATTCAGTATTATTGCAATAATCGGGTATTTCCCACGTGCCCCTGAGGAGGCTTCGATGAAAAAGCTTCTGCTTTCCCTCTCCCTCATGATCGCGATAGCTACGCCGGCCGCCTTCGGCCAAGCCAGGGTCGAACTCGGGGCGAGCGCTCCCCTTTCGGTAGGATACATCTCGAACTCGGGCGGCGAATTCAGCGATATCGTCACGACGATCGGCGAGCTGGGCATCCTACCCATCCCCGAATTCGCCCTCCTCCTCCAGGCCAAGCTGGGCGCCGTGAAATTGGGCGGCGGAATAAAGGCCCAGAGCGCGATCCTGTTCACCCTCGCCTATCCTGTGGTCCAGGCCGAACTCAGCCTGGGCAACTTCTCCATCGACGCAAGCCTCGGAGGCTACTACTTCGGCTACTTCGCCATAGGCGACGTGTACGGACTGCAGCAAGCTGACATCATAATTCCCGATCTGTCCGCCTGGCTCGGAATCGGCAGGAAGAATTCCTTCAGGATCGGAGGCGGAGCGCTCGGGATAGTCCCGACGACCTTCGACCTGGATGCTCTGCCCCTCATCGCCTACGCGGGCATGAAGATAGTCCTGGAGTGATCCGCCGGGCCTTTCCTGGCCCCCGCGGGTTGAATCCCTCTCCTCTCCGTGCTATCCT
>CAZRYP010000173.1:0-5726 GCA_964604295.1 uncultured Treponemataceae bacterium | reverse complement strand
CCGCCCCCAAGGAAGACTCTGATGGTGAAAGCATATTTCCGGCCGAAAAGCGCCCACGAAGCCCTCGCGCTGCTCACGAGCGAAGAGAATGCCGTCCTGCTCGCGGGAGGCACCTATCTCATGACCTCCCAGTTCGCCTCCCGGCCCATGAAGGCGATCGCGATCTCCGACCTCGCGCCCAAGAGCATAGAGCGCCGGGGCAACACGATCGCGATAGGAGCCGGCGTGACTTTCCAGGAACTCGCGGATTCCGAAACCCTGCCCGAAGCCCTGCGCAGCGCGGCCCTCGGCATGGCCGACAGGAACATACGCAACAGGGCGACGGTCGGCGGCAACATCGGAGCGGACAAGTCCTGTTCCAGTCTCCTGCCCTTCTTCCTCGTCGCCAACGCGCGGTACAGCCGCTTCAGCGCTCCTCCCCTCTCGGCGGCCGATTGGCAGGCAGCGGCCTCGGCGGTCGAAAGGGGCTTCATAGCCACGATCGAGTTCGAGGCGCCGGCTTCGCGACGCTTCGCCTACGGAAAATATTCCCGCACCTCCTGCGACCTGGCCGTCATCACCTGCGCGGCCTCGGCGGAGCCTGAAGGCAAGGGCTTGAGAGGCCTGCGCATCGCGATGGGCGGGCTCTCGCCCCACGCGCGCCGATTTCCCGAGATTGAAGGTCTCTTCAATGCGGCCTCCCTCCCGGCCAAGGCGGAGATCGAAGCCCTCGTCTCGCCCCTCTTCACCCCTTCGGGCGACGCGAGAGGAAGCTCGGGCTTCAAGCGGCTGAGAGCCGCGGCCCTCCTCGCCGATGTCCTCGTCTCGCTGGAGGAGGGGGGACTATGACCCTGTCCTTCACGCTCAACGGCCGCCCCGCCGCCTTCGCCTGCGAACCCGGGGAGAGCCTCTCCACCCTCCTTCGCCGTAACGGAATCTTCTCCCTGAGGAACGGCTGCGACGGCGAAGGCTCCTGCGGACTCTGTGCCGTCCTTCTCGACGGGAAGCTCGTGAATTCCTGCCTCGTCCTCGCCGCCGAGGCAGAGGGATCCAGTCTCGTGACGATCGATCACTACAACAAGGATCCCGTCCTGAGAACGATACAGAGAGCCCTCATAGACTGTGCCTGCGTCCAGTGCGGTTACTGCACTCCCGCGGTCGCCCTAGCCCTGAGGGAGCTTCTGGCGCGTTCGCCCGATCCGAGCGAGGCCGAGATCGCCGACTCCCTCTCGGGCACGCTCTGCCGCTGCACGGGCTACAGGCAATACTTCGAGGCCGCGCGCCTGGCCGCGGCGCGCCTCCTCGATCCCGGCTACAACCCTCCGCCCGGACCTGAGTTCAAGCCCGGACTCCGGCACATCGGCAAGGACAGGGAAAAGGTCGACGCGGAAAATCTCGTCCGCGGCGAACGCGCCTTCGTCGAGGACAGGATCACCGGCGACACCTGCTATCTCAAAGTCCTGTCCAGCCCCTATGCCCATGCCTGGATATCCTCCATCGACACGGCGGAAGCCGAAGCCCTGCCCGGCGTCGTGGCCGTCCTGGATCACAGGAACTGCCCCGACAAGGTCTACACGACGGCCGGACAGGGATTCCCCGAGCCTTCGCCCTACGACCAGCGCATGTTCCCGCGTAAAGTCAGGTATGTCGGCGACAGGGTCGCGGCCGTCCTCGCCGAGTCGCCGGAAATCGCCGAGGCCGCCCTGGGGAAGATCAAGGTCGAGTACGAAGTCCTGCCGCCAGTTCTCTCCATCGACCAGGCGAGGACACAGGGCGCTCCGGTCCTGCATTCCGGCCTGATATCCTATGTGTCGGGCTCGGCCCCCGCGGGCACGTCCACTGAAGGCGACGGCCGCGACGACCCCGTGATCTACCAGTTCCCCCTCCACTCCGATCCGCACCGCAATCTCGCCGCCTCGGCGATGGACGGAATCGGCGACCTGGAAGCCGGCTTCGCCCAGGCCGAGGTCGTGATGGAACGCAGCTACAAGTCGAACAGAGTCCAGTGCACTCCCCTCGAACCCCATGTCGTCTTCGCCAGGATCGAATCCGGCAGGCTCGTCCTCCACGCCTCCACCCAGGTGCCCTGGCATGTCAGGCGCATCGTCGCCCGCGCCATCGGTATTCCCGAGAACAAGGTCCGCGTCATCAAGGAGAGGGTGGGAGGTGGCTTCGGAGCCAAGCAGGACATAGTCGTCGAGGATCTGGCCGGCTGGTTGGCCTGGACCACGCGCAGGTCTGTCTATTACCGGATGACCCGCGGGGAGGAATTCACGGCGAGCAGGACGAGGCATGCCATGGAGATCGGCGTGAAGCTGGGCGCCTTCCGCGACGGCAGGCTCACGGCCATCCTGATGAAGGTCGACGCGGACACCGGTCCATACGGCCAGCACTGTCTGACCGTTCCCATGAACGCCGTTTCGAAAAGCCTCCCTCTCCTCCTTTGCGAAAATGCCCGCTTCGAGGTGAAATCCTGGTACACGAACCTCTCCCCGGCCGGCGCCTACCAGGGCTACGGCGCGCCCAAGGGTTCCTTCGCCCTCCAGACGGTCCTCGCCGAGCTGGCCGAAGCCCTGGGCATGGACCAGCTCGACCTCCTCGAGAAGAACCGGGTGCGTTCGGGCTCACGCATCGAAATACTCCGGAGCCTCGGCGAAGGGCGGCCGGGAGCCGCCGTGACGCTGGGCGTCTGCGGCCTGGGAGACATGATGGAAAGAGGCAGGACGGCCTTCGGCTGGAACAGCCCCCTTCCCCCGAGCGCCGACGCGGATTGGAAGCTCGGCCGGGGAGCGGTCATCATACAGCAGGGTTCGGGTCTGCCCGGGCTTGACGCCGCCAATGCCGAGCTCCGGCTTCTTTCCGACGGCACACTCCTCATGCTCTCGGGCGGCGCCGACCTCGGCACGGGCCTCGACACCGTCACCGCCAAGACCGCGGCCGAAATCATGGGACTCGATGTCGCCGATGTCGCCGTCATATCGGGCGACACCGACATCACCCCCTTCGACAAGGGCGCCTACGCCTCCTCCGGCACCTATTTCTCGGGCGGGGCCGCGCTTCGCGCCGCAGAGGACCTGCGGAAAAAGGTCTTCGAGTCGGCGGCCTCCATCCTCGGAGAAGCGCCGGAAGATCTCCGCGTCGAATACCGGGGGATGATAGTCGGCAGAAAGGGCCGGATCAGCCTGGCCGAACTGGGCCACCGCTCGACCCAGGGCGAGGGGCGCGGTGAGCTTTCAGGCTTCGGCTGCTTCAAGACCGACCACGCGGCCTTCCCCTACGGCGCCCACTTCGTGCAGGTGGCGGTGAATGTCCGCACCGGCGAGGTCAAGGTGCAGCGCTACCACGCCTACCAGGACTGCGGCACCCCGATCAACCCGGCCCTGGCCACTGGGCAGGTCTACGGCGCCGTGCTCAAGGCGATAGGCCATTCCCTCTACGAGGAGATGCTCTACGACGAGGCGGGGCGCTGCATCAATCCCGGCTTCCTCGACTACAAGATACCCGGCATCGCCGAGGTTCCTCCCGATTTCCGCGTGGAACTCATGCCTGTGGAGGATGAGGTCGGCCCCTTCGGGGCGAAGAGCGTATCGGAGATCTCGGTGAACGGAGCCGCGCCGGCCATCTCCATAGCCATCCACGACGCGGCCGGAGTCTGGATGAGGGAGTGGCCTTTCACGCCGGAGCGCTTGCTCCGCGCCCTGGGGCGCCTAGCGTAGAAAACCGGCGCCGCCCCGGGACTCGCCTACACGCGGTTCGCCGCCGTCAGGAATAGCCGCATAAACATTCAGCGTTGACGAATGCGAGGTTCATCGGCTATCCTGATCCCCTCGAGGCGGACAAAGGCGCGTGCCATGAAGGCACCCGGTCCGCCCGGCGCATGGAGGTATCCAATGAAAAGCAGGATTCTCGCGATCGTTCTCGTCATCGCTGCCCTCGTACCAGGGGCGGTATTCGGACAGACCGTCCTCAAGCTCGCCCACCTCAACCCCCAGCAGCCTTTCGACGTTGCCTCGGCCGCCATGGCCGCTGTGTTCAAGAGTGAAGTCGAAGCCAATTCCAACGGCCAGATCAAGGTCGACATATTCCCGAACGGCGTCCTGGGCAAGGAAGCCGAAACCATGGTCCAGGTGAAGGCCGGCGTCGTGCAGTCCTTCATCTCCTCTTCCGGCGGCATGGCCCAGTTCTATCCCCTCATCGATGTCACCAACATGCCCTTCGCCTTCTCGAGCTACAACGTAGGCTACAAGGTGTACGACGGCGAGTTCGGCAAGGAACTGGCTGCCGACATCGAGAAGAAAGCCGGCTTCAGGGTGCTGGGCTTCGGCGAATCGGGCGGATTCTTCGCCATCACCAACGCCAAGAAACCCATCAAGTCCCCCGCCGACATGAAGGGCATCAAGCTGCGCACCATGGCGCTGCCCCTCCATCAGGCCATAGTCAAGGCGCTTGGAGCCTCCCCGACAACAGTGGCCTGGGCGGAAGTGTACACGAGCCTCCAGACCGGCGTCGTCGACGGCCAGATGAACCCCATCTCCATCATCGCCATGGCCAAGTTCCAGGAAGTCCAGAAGTACATCACCCTCACCAACCATCTCTATGCCCCCTACATCTGGGTCATCAATCCCAAGTTCTACTCCGGTCTTTCCGCCGAACTCCAGAATGTGATCGACGACGCCTCCAGGACCGCCCTCCTCGCCGGACGCGGTCTCTCGAGGATCATCGACGGCTCCGACAAGGGCCTTCCCACCCTCGCAGAGAAGATGCAGGTGTACGTGCCCACGAAGGCCGAGATGAAGCAGTTCCGCGAAGTCGCGATCCCCGCGGCCAGGGAGTTCATGAGCGCCCAGTACAAGAAGGAAGGCGAGGTCCTGGTCGACAAATTCTTCGCCGCCATCGAGAAGGCCGAGAAAGAACTCGGCTACTGATACTTACCAGATAGAACGATTCGTGCCGGTCCAGTCGGCTGGGGCCGCCGCCTTCCGGCGGCGGCCCTTCCCTCTGCCGAGCCGCGCCCAGGAGGAAGACTCATGACAGCTCGCAAGCCCGGACCCACAGCGGCCGAATCTTTGTCCGCCTCGATCGACAAGGCCGCGGGACTCGTCTGCGCCCTCCTTTTCGGCGTCATGACGGTCATCGTCATATTGGGCGTATTCTTCCGCTATGTCCTGAACGCCCCCCTGAACTGGGTGGAGGAGACTTCGCGCTATCTCATGATCTGGGGCGCATCCCTCGCCATAAGCCTGGGGATCAGCGCGGGTGAGCATGTGGGGCTCACGGTCATACTCGACGGACTTAAGAAGACGAGCGCCCGGAAGGCCATGGCGCTGCTTATAAACACCTTCGTGCTCGCCTTTCTCCTGTTCATGTTCTTCTACTCCCTCAGCGCCACGGTCGAAGCCCGAACGCAGATGACCCAGGCTCTCGGCATCTCCATGTTCGTGCCCAGGCTGGCCGTTCCCGTGGCCATGGGAGTCTCGTCCCTGCAAACCATCCTCGTCTCCATCATGGTTCTCCAAAGCACCGACGGCAGGCGCGTCCAGGCCGCCGGCTATATAGACATCTAAGGAGGCGAAAAATGTTCGCATCAGTGGCGGTCGTATTTTTCGCCCTCCTCGTCCTGGGCATTCCGATCGGCTTCACGCTCGGAATCGCCGGCGTCGTGGGTCTCCTCCTCATGGGTTCGGGCGTGGGCCTGCTCTCCATGGCGCCCCTCCAGTACTTCTCGGGCCTCGACATGTTCACGCTCA
>CAZRYP010000172.1:0-5737 GCA_964604295.1 uncultured Treponemataceae bacterium | reverse complement strand
GCCATGGGCGAAAAACGCTGGAACGTGAAGAATCTCGCCACGCTGTCCCAGGCGCGGAAGGCCGCGCTCTCCGAGGGAATGGGATCGGGAGCGACGATGACGAGTTCGCCCCTCCTGGGGTCGGTCAGGCGGGGCAGCTTGCCGAAGAGGGTGACCGCGCCCAGGGGCAGCGGGAAGGACAGGACGATGTCCCCGGGACTCAGCGCGGGCAGCATCGACCGGGAATCCACCGTGAAGGATTGGAGGACGAGGCTGCGGACGAGGCTCACGACTATGAGAACCAGGAGAACCCGGCCTGCAATTTTGCGTCTCTTTCTGGAAGCTAAAACTTTTTCTGTATAGGAGCGATGTCGGGAGAGAATGGACATGGCATACCCCCAGAATCGAAAACGCCTATGCCCGGGCTGCGGGTTCGGCATGGATGATCAGCGGATGCGACCTGCGCGGCCCAGCGGCCAGTAGATGAACAGAGCCCTTCCCAGCACCCGGTTGACGTTCACCGGTCCGAAATAGCGGGCGTCCCGGGAATTGTCCCTGTTGTCGCCCATGGGGAAAATCCTGCCTTCGGGTATGTACCAGCCGAGGGCGTAGCGTCTGGCCATCGCCGCGACGCGATTATCGGAGGGATTCATGTCCCTCAGGACGGACACGCGTTTCATGTCGTAGCCGAAGGCGTCCTTGTAGGCCGAGGACATGGAGGCGGAACCTGCCGAGGCTGGGAGGGGAAGGCTTTCTTCCTGGTAGGCCGAGGCCATTCCCGCCGATTCGATGGCCTGGTATTCGCTTTCCGCCACCATACGCGAGGCTTCGAAGGGAAGCCCCATCTGCTTCATAAGTTCGGGTTCGGCAAACCAGGAGGATGAGCCCTCGGGCTTGATGGACACTTCCCCCTTCTCCACCTTCAGCCTGTCGCCCGAAAACCCCACGGCGCGCTTGATGAGATAATGCACTCTCTGCTCGCCGTTCTGGTCCCTGTCGATATCCACGAGGGTGAGGGTCAACATGTAGACCATCTGCTGGACGATGGTGAATACCGGACCCTTGGAGAGGTAGGTCGGGTTTTCGAAGACGATGATCTGTCCGCGCCGGGGTTGGGCCACACCGGGAAGCTTGGCGACGCCGGGGAGGACTTCCGGGCCGAAGGAGAACTTGTCGACGAAGATCATGTCCCCTATGCGGAGGGTCTTCACCATGGATTCGGAAGGTATCTGGTAGTTCTGGAATACGTACTGGTTGATGACAAGGACGACGCAGGCGGCCCACAGTATGGCGAGGAGCCAGTCGACGAAGGCGTTGCGCCGCTGCTGCTTCATCTTCTCCTTGAGCCTTTTCCTGAGCCTGCGAGTGAGGAGGAGCTCGGTGAAGGATTGAAGCTTGTCTATGAAATCGGCCTTTCTGTCTGCCTGCGTGGTCATTGATTGGACACTAGCATGTTCGCACAGCGTTGACAAGGTCCGGACCCATCCTATACCCTTCACCCAATGAAGGAAGAGAAGAAAATCACTCAGGCGGACATAGACGAGGCCGTTGTCAGGCTGCGTTCCCTGGCGGGCGTTCCGCCGCGCGTCTACCTGCCCCTCATCTACGCCTCGCTCGCCGCGGTCCTTCTTTTCCTCCTCCTCGCGCTGCCAGACATCAGGAAGAACGGGAGTTATCTAGCCTTCGAAGGCGCTCCCGGCAAGTCGGCCGTCTATGTCGGCGGTGCCTACAGGGGATCCACCGGACAGGAGATCTTCCTTTTCTCGGGCGATCACGACATACGCATCGAACACGAGGGGTTCGTCCCCGAAGACAGGAAGCTCAAGGTGCGCGGAAGGCTCTTCGGCAGCCTCCTCTTCCCGCGCAGGCTCAAGGTCGGATACAGCCTGAAAGCCGTGGATCCGCGGGAATTCCTGCGCTCGGCCTTCGAGGAATACGCCGAATGGTCGCTCGCGGGCAAACCCAGCGCCCTCTACCAACTGCCTCCCGTCCTTTCCGACGCGGCCGCCGCCCTGGCGGGAACCGGAGCCCTGGCCGTGAAAGGCCCGGACGGAGCGACGGCCCCCGTGGCGGCAGCGGCAGGTTTCGCCGCCGACCTGCTCTCCGCGACCGCCTCCCCCGAATCGGCGAGGGACGGCCTGAAGGCCGGCGTTCTCGTCGCCTCCGCGGGAATACCCGGACCCCTCTCACTGGTCTCGGCCGCGCGGATAGCGGTCTCGGCCCTGTGCCGCGGCAAGGCCGGAGCCCAGTGGCTCCAGGACATCCTGCCCAAGGCGGGATCGGAAAGCCTCGGCCTGGCTTCGCTCGCGAAGCAGGCTTCGGATATTGGCGGAGCGGCCCAGCCTCCCCTCCGCTCCCTCGGCCTGGGCACCCACGATTTCCTCCTCTTCCGGGGCGGCAGTCTTCCGATGGGCGGAGAAGCGCCCTCGGGCTCCCGTGCCGGCTATGCCGAAGCCATCCCGGCATTCGGCATTTCCAGGACGGAGGTGACCAACAGGCAATGGGCCGCATTCATAGCCGCCAATCCCGAATGGGGCCTCTCCGCCAGGACAAGCCTCATCGAAAAGGGTCTGGCGGACGAATCCTACATGGACGGATGGCAGGGTGCCGACGACAGGATACTGACCAACGTTTCCTGGCATGCGGCCTCGGCATACTGCGCATGGCTCTCCTCCAGGACGGCCGGCTCATACAAGGTGGTCCTGCCCAGCGAGGGGATGTGGGAGACCGCCGCCCGCGCCGCCGACAATTTCGGCAATGTCTGGGAGTGGATGGCCGAAGCCTACAGGCCCTACCCCGCCTTCGCCTCCGGGGAATTCTCCGGCGCTGAAAAGGCGGTCCGCGGCGGCTCCTGGGCCAACCCCGCCGAGGAGGCATGGCGCCGGTCCGCTCGACTGCCTTCCTGGGCTTCAGGCCAGCGATAGTGGAACGATGAGCATACCGGACGATGCGAAGGTCATAGCCCTCAACAGGAGGGCCAGGTTCGATTACAGCGTCGAGGAAAGCTTCGAATGCGGAATCGAGCTCAAGGGCACGGAAGTCAAATCCATCAGGGACGGGAAGATGTCCTATCCCGACGCCTATGCCGAAGTGAGGAATGCCGAAGTCTGGCTGAAGAATTTCCATATCTCGGAATATGTCTTCTCCTCGGCCTTCAGCCACGATCCCGACCGGCCCAAGAAACTCCTCCTCCACGCGCAGGAGATAAAGCGCATCGACAGGAAGGTCAGGGAGAAGGGCTTCACCCTCATCCCCATGGCCGTGTACCTGAAACATGGACTCATCAAGATCGAACTCGGCCTGTGCAAGGGCAAGAAGTCCTACGACAAGCGCGCCGACATCAAGGAGCGCGATGTGGACCGCGACATCAGGCGGGAATTCCGCACGAAGGGCTGGTGAGTCGATGCGCGTGACAGGCGGCATCTATCGCGGAAGGACGATCGAGCTCCCGGCCGCCCAGCTGGAAATCCGCCCCGCCATGGACAGGATGAGGGAATCGGTTTTCGCCGTCCTGGGCGACCTCACCGGCCTTTCCTTCCTGGACCTTTTCTCGGGCTCGGGAATAATCGCGCTGGAAGCGGCCTCGCGCGGGGCCGCCCCCGTCATGTGCGTCGAAAGGGACAGGGCCAAATTCCCCGTACTCCTCAGGAATGTGTCCATCGCCGAGCAACGCATCGAATGCAAGGCCCAGCCCGTCGAACTCTTCCTGGCCAGGAACCGGCAGCTCTTCGACATGGTCTTCCTGGATCCGCCCTTCCCCTATGCCTACAAGCTGGACCTCCTCAAGGCCCTTGGAAGCGGAGCCAGCCTGAAATCAGGCGGCTTGGCCCTAATCCACTTTCCCAAGGAGGACAGGCTTCCGTCCAATGTCGGCCCCCTCGTCCTCGAGGATGAGAGGATCTACGGACGCTCCATAGTCCGCTTCTACAGGAAGGGAGCGGCCCTCGAGGAACGTCTTCCCGAACCCCGTTGATTTTCGCCGTTTTCGGTATTATACTTGGATTTCAGCGGGAAGTTTCGCATAGCGAGACCTATAAAATGTCAGTATCATAAAATATGCTTTCTGCTGCGAGGACAAAATATGATCGACGCGCCTTCCCCCGACACCCATGACGAGTTTTTCCAAATTCCCGAGACCCTTGAAAACGAGCTGAGCGAAATCTCCGAATCCTCCAAGAAGGGGTACCAGCTTCTCAAGGAGAACAGGTACGACGAGGCCATAGAATGCTTCGCCCAGATTCTCGAGAAGGACAAGGAAAACAACTACGCCCTCGTCGGGCTCGGCGACGCCGCCCGGAAGCGCGGCGCGTACAGGGACGCAGCCGATCACTACAGGCGCTGCCTCGTCTTCCATCCCGGCAACAGCTACGCCCTCTTCGGCCTGGCGGACTGCTACAAGGCGCTCAACCAGTATCACAAGGCCATAGAGATATGGGAGCAGTACCTCCTTCACGACAACACCAACATCACCGTCCTCACCAGGGTGGCCGACGCCTATCGGAAGGTCCACGATTTCCGCAAATCCAAGGCCATATACCAGCGTGTGCTCGAGATGGAAGCCGACAACCACTATGCCCTCATCGGGCTCGGCCACCTGCACTATGATTTCAAGGAATACAAGGAAGCCCTCGGCTACTGGCAGAGAATGGTAGACCTCCAGGGCGACAACGTCGACATAAGGGTCCTCACCTCCATAGGCAACTGCTTCAGGAAGCTGAAGCAGTTCGATCGCGGCGTCCCCTACTTCGAGAAAGCCCTGGAGAGGGAAGCCGACAATTTCTATGCCCTCTTCGGGATCGCCGACTGCTTCAGGGGCGTGGGCAAGCAGAGCAACTCCCTCACCTACTGGAACAAGATTTTGGAAAAGGACCCCAAGAACAAGGTCATCCTCACGAGGGCGGGCGATGCCTACAGGAACCTCGGCGACCTGGAGAAGGCGACCAAGTACTACGAGGAAGCCCTCAACATCGAATTCGATGTCTACGCCATACTCGGGCTGGCCGTCATAGCGCGCACCCAAGGCAAATGGGACGACGCGATCACGAGCCTCAAGATGCTCATCCAGAACGATCCCAAGAACTACAGGATCTATCTCGAGCTGGCCCAGTGCCATGTGGCGGCCGGGCAGAGGCAGCAGGCTGTCGACATACTCACCGAATTCACGAAGATGGGCATCAAGAATCCCTTCATCTCCGAGGCTCTCGCGAGGCTCTCATCCAAGGCTTCCTGAACCCGGACCGCCGGGAAGGCCGCCATGCCCGCAGCTGACGGAAGGCCGGAAGTCTACCTCTCCGGGCTTCTTCCCGGAGAAATCGCCGATCTCCTCGGTTTCCGCGAGAACTTCCGCGCCCAGCAAGTCTACGACTGGATCGTCCGCGGATCCGCCGACTTCCCGGCGATGACCAACCTCCCCTCAGGGGAGAGGGACAGGCTTTCGGGGATTTTCGGCCGCCTGAGATCATCCTCGGTGAGCTCGGAACTCGAGGACGGGGACGGATCGCTCAAGCTGCAGATCAGGCTTCGCGACGGCGCCGCCGTGGAATGCGTCCTCCTCGAGGACATCGAGGGACGGAAGACGGCCTGTCTCTCCAGCCAGGTGGGCTGTCCCATGGGTTGCACCTTCTGCAGGACCGGCCAGCTCGGATTCCTCAGGAATCTCGGCCCGGACGAAATCCTGGAACAGTACCACTTCCTCAAGGAAAGACGGGGCTTCATATCCAATGTCGTCTTCATGGGCATGGGCGAACCCCTCCTCAAC
>CAZRYP010000171.1:0-5776 GCA_964604295.1 uncultured Treponemataceae bacterium | reverse complement strand
CCGATTTCCAGACAAGGTGGCCACAGGGTGAGCGACGAACGGATACCTCTGATTTCGCTGAAAAATGTCAAGAAAACCTACAGGACGGGCGGGGACGAGATCGAAGCGCTCGGCGACGTGACATTCGACGTGTTCCCGAAGGAATTCGTCTCGATCGTGGGACCTTCAGGCTGCGGCAAGACGACTCTCCTCAAGATCATCGCCGGTCTTCTCCCCAAATCCTCTGGCGAGATAGTCGTGGACAAGGATGATTTCGACATCACGAGGGAAGTGGGTTTCGTCTTCCAGAAGCCCCTGCTTCTCCACTGGCGGAAGGTCATCGACAACGTCCTTCTCCCCATCGAGATACTCAACAAGGACCGCAAGGCCATGGTGGAGAGGGCCCGCTACCTCCTGGCCCTCGTCGGACTCGAGGGTTTCGAGGACAGGTATCCCGGCGAGCTGTCGGGAGGCATGCAGCAGCGTGTCTCGATCGCCCGCGCCCTGGTCCACGATCCCAAGCTCCTCCTCATGGACGAACCCTTCGGAGCCCTGGATGCCATAACCAGGGAGAGGCTCAATATCGAACTGCTGAGGGTATGGCAGGAAACGGGCAAGACTATCCTCTTCGTGACCCACGGCATCAACGAAGCCGTCTTCCTTTCGGATAGGGTCATCGTGCTCTCGGCCAGACCGTCGAAGATGATCGAGTCCCTCGACATCAGACTTCCGAGGCCGCGCCTGCAGGAAGTACGCGTCGAGCCGCAATTCGGCGCCTACGCTCTCCAAATTTACAAGAGCCTGGAAATAGGCTGAGGGAGGCCCGGAATGGATGACCTTGGCCGATACGGCGTTGGAATCAGAGGCGCGGGACAGGTCGCGGTACAGCATGCCGCCGCGATCCTCGCGAATCCGAAGCTGAGGCTGGCCGCCGTCTGCTCTCGCTCCCGATCGAGCGCCGAGGCCTTGGCCGCAGAGTGGTCGGCGGCCGGGAAGGGCGGTCCCGCCGTCGCCGTCTACGACCGCTACGAGGACCTTCTGGACGACGCGAAGGTGGATATCGTCTCCGAATGCATGCCTAATTTCCTCCATGCGCGCGAAGGCGTCATGGCCTTCGACGCGGGGAAGCATCTCATCCTCGAAAAGCCGGCCGGCATCAGCCGCGATGAACTGACGGCGCTCGGTGAAGCGTCCCGCCGTTCGGGCAGAAAGAGCGTCGTGAGCTTCGTGATGCGCTGGCATCCTCTCGTCGCCAACCTGAAGAACTTGCTTTCGAAATCCGCGATAGGCGACGTCTATTACGCGGAATTCGACTACTGGCACGGCATCAAGCCGAGTTTTTCCAGCTATGGATGGATCCGCAGGAAGGAATTCGCGGGAGGCGCCATGATCACGGGCGGCTGCCATGCCGCCGACCTCGCGCGATATCTCCACGGGGAGGTGGCCGAGGTATTCGCCTTCTCCACGAAGGCCAGGGATGATTTCGACTATCCCACGACCACCGTGGCCGCCGTGAAATTCGCCTCGGGCGCCGTGGGCAAGCTCTCGGTTTCCCTGGACGGCCTCGGCTTTCCCTATCAGTTCAATATAGATCTTCTCGGCACGAAGGGCGCGTTGCGCGACAACAGGATATTCTCGAAGGAACTTTTTCCCTCGCAGAAGGATTTCGCCCTCCTTCCCTGCGATACCCCGAATTCCGGTTCGGTGGAGCATCATCCATTCAAGCAGGAGATCGACAACCTCGTCGAGTGCATCGAATACGGGAAACCGGTGCTCTCGGACGTGGAGGACGCCTGCAGATCCATGGAGGTGGCGCTAGCCGTCACCGAGTCGGCGTCGACGGGGAAGCCCGTCGGGATTTCCCGGGGTTGAGCGACATGGAAACATACCCGGATCCGGCCGGCCGACGCGTCGACCGCATGACTTCTCCCGCCTTTGCCGAGGCGCTCGGTCGCTGCGATACGCTGATCCTGCCCCTGGGGTCGGTCGAACAGACGGGGGGTCATTGCCCGCTCGGCACCGACCTCATCGTGGCCGAGACGGCTTCGCGGATCATCGCGGAAAAGGCCGATTGCCTCGTTGCCGCGCCCCTGCCCTACGGCGACACCCTCGAGCTGGATTTCTGGCCGGGCACGGTCCATGTGGATCCTCCCGTCCTGGGCTCCTACCTGGAAGCCGTCGCCAGGTCTTTTCTGAGGCAGGGCTTTTCCAATATCGTGTTCCTGTGCTGCCATTCCCTCGACATGAAGGCGGTCGATCCCCTCTGCAGGCGGCTTCACCGCGAAGGTTCCGGCGTCTGCGCGATCGACTGGTGGAAGGCGGCGGGCGAGGCGGCGAGGGGCGAGACTTCATCGGCCGAGCCCTTTGGACATGGAGGGGAGGTGATCAGTTCCATGATGCTGGCGATCGCTCCCGAGCTGATGGATATGGAAAATGCCTCCGATGAACGCTCCCAGCCGGGGCTGGCTCGTGCGGCCGCCCATCCGCCGGGCTCGGCCTTCGTGTCCTACGGGGACTTCAGGGACTATTGCGTGTCCGGATCCTGGGGGGAGGTGAGCCGCTCGGCCACCGCCGAAAAAGGCTCGCGCTGGCTCGAGAAGGCAGCATCGTCCTCGGCCGCCTTCATCCGCGAATGGCGGACTCATCCGAGGGCCGGCCGCTAGTGGAAATTCTCGCAGATCAGGTGGCGGTGCCGGGAACGGATGGCCGCATTGCCCTTTCGGCTTTCCCGGGCAGAGCCCTGGCCGGCCCCGGCGGGCGGGTGAAGGCGGCCGACGTCGAACGCGAACTCGAAGCGCTGCGCCGATGGGGTGCGGAAGTTCTCGTCAGCCTCATCGAGGAATCGGAACTCGGATTGTACGGCCTGCCCTCATTGAGCGGACACATTCCGGCGGGAATGGGATGGCTGAGACTTCCGATCGCGGACATGGAGGCTCCCGATGCCGCGTGGGAGTCGGCCTGGGAGAAGGCCGGGACCGAGCTCGAAGCTTTGCTGCGCCGGGGAGGGAAGATAGCCCTCCATTGCATAGGCGGCAGGGGCCGGTCGGGAACCGTTGCCGCTCTGATCCTGATCCGATTCGGCATGGATACCGACGATGCCATCAAGGCCGTGCGCGAGGCGAGACCCGGAGCCATCGAGACCGATGCCCAACTGGACTATCTCCGCAATCGCCCGAGGAAGGGCTGACGGGAATCACTCCTTCCCGGGGGAGTGCGGGGGAGGTGGCTGTCAGTGCGCCTGGGCGCGGGCTTCGGCTTCCTTTATCTGGGCGGCCGTCATTCCGGGCTTTATCGAGTCGATGTAGAGGTCGGCCACGGGATCTCCCAGGTTGAGCGCTATGAGGTACCAGGAGAGGGCTTCGACCTTGTCGATCTTGACGCCCTTGCCTGTCTCGTAGATGTCGCCCAACGCGGATTGCGCCTCTATGACATCCTGCACGGCCGCTTTTCTGAGCCATCGCTCGGCAAGGGCGAAATCCTTCTTGACGCCTTCCCCCTTCAAGTACATCAGACCCAGGAGATATTGGGCTTCGGCATCGCCCTGGGCAGCCGCGAAGCCGTAGTACTTGGCGGATTTTGCCGCATCGAGATATCCCTCCGCATGTCCGTATATCCACCCGAGGCCGAGCTGGGCGTCGAGATTCTTCTTCTCGGCCGCCAGCGTGAAGAGGCGGATGGCCTCGGGGATGCTCTTCGCCACACCCTCGCCATAGAAATACTTCGCCCCGAGCTCCACCTGGGCGGCAGCGTCGCCCTTCTTCGCGCGGGACTCGAGATCGGCGAGGCCGCTCGTCTGCGCCTGCGAGAATGCCGGGAAAAGAATCATGGCTAGGACGATGAAGGCACGCACTTTATTTTTCATGATACCTCCGATGTTATCGAATTCTAGTTCGCGTCCGCGGACAATTCAATGATCGGAGGGCACCGGTTCGAGTTGTTTTTGCTATGGCGCGGCGTTCCATCCCCGGCTATAGTTGAGTCAGGTATTTTCTCACACCGGAGTGACGCGATATGGAGCAGAAAAAACTGGGACTCGGAACGAAAATCGGATTCGGCGCCGCCGATCTTGGCGGAAACCTTTTCTTCACGGCCATGGGATTCTGGACCCTCAACTACCTCACCGATACCGTCGGGCTGTCCGCCGCCGCGGCGGGCGGCGCCGTCATGGTGGGCAAGCTCTGGGACGCGGTGACCGACCCCATGATGGGATTCATCTCGGACCGCACGCGCACGCGATGGGGGAGGCGCAGGCCATATCTTCTATTCGGAGCCGTCCCCCTCGCGCTGACCATGTGGTTCTTCTTTACCAACCCCCATATAGGAAGCCAGGCATGGCTGACCATCTGGGCCGCCATAGCCCTCTGCGCCCTGAACACTGCCTATACGGTCGTCAACATTCCCTATTCCTCCCTCACCCCGGAACTCACGAAAGACTACCACGAGCGCTCATCGCTGAACGGCTTCCGCTTCGGATTCGCCGTCATCGGCACGATCCTCGGAGCGGGAGCCGTCCTTCCCCTCGTCGGCATTTTCGGAGCCGACAGGTCCTCGGGCTTTTCGTTCATGGGAGCCATCCTGGGCTTCCTCATGGCAGCCAGCACTCTCGTGACCTTTTTTTCGGTACACGAGCCGGATCACAACCATGAACCCAAACCCACGGAGAAATTCTTCCCGACCTTCCTCGCCGTTTTCAGGAACAAGCCCTATGTGATTCTCCTTCTCACCTACGCGCTCAACCTTACAGCCCTCAATTTCGTGCAGGGCATCCTCGTCTACTACTTCAAGTACATCTACAGGGATGAGGCGCTGACGACCCTCGCCATGATCCTCCTCCTCGTCACCGCGATGGTCTGCATACCTGTGTCGGTCAAGGTTTCCAAGCGAATAGGCAAGAAGCGCACTTACCAGATCTGTTTCGCCATCCTCGCATCGGCCTGCCTTGTGATCTATTTCCTCGGCCACAGGCTCGGATCAGGTTTCTTCCTCGCCATGATGGTGTACGCAGGCATCGGCATCGGTTTCGGCTATGTAGCCCCCTGGGCGATGGTGCCCGATACGATCGAGTTCGATGCCGTCCGCACGGGGAACCGCAAGGAAGGTGCATTCTACGGCATGTGGACTTTCACGTCCAAGGTAGGCACATCCCTCGCCATCGCGCTCACCGGTCTCATCCTGGGAGCCGCGGGCTACGCGGCGAACCTGCCCGAACAGGGCGCTTCCGCGCTCGCGGCGATTCGTCTCATCATCGGACCCATACCAGCCATCGTCTTTGTGGCCGCCACGATTCTCATCGAGAGGTATCCGATCGACGAGAAGACCTATCAAAAGTTCATGGCCGAACACGAAGGGCGCTGAACGCGGCTGCCGATGCCGTTTCCGGCGAGGGTTCGCCGTCGTCCTTTCCGCGCTTCACGAGGCCCGTGGGAAGGGATATGATGGAATGAAGCGGGAGGGAAGACGTGGATATGCCCTGCAAGTGGCGTGAAGTGTCCGGAAGGAAAATAGCCGACTGCCGGATATTCGGCGTATCGGAAAGCGACAGGGAAACCTGCGACTGCAGGAGAAGAGGCTCCTACTACCTTGTCGACGCCCCCGACTGGGCTGGAGTCATCCCCGTCGTGGACACTCCCGAAGGGCGGAGTTTTGTCATGATAAGGCAATTCCGTCACGGCACGGGCAGGATTTCCGTGGAATTCCCGGGAGGGGCCATCGATCCAGGAGAGGATCCCGGAAGGGCGGTCGTGAGGGAGCTTCTGGAGGAAACCGGATACAGGGCTGAAATGATCATCCCCCTGGG
>CAZRYP010000170.1:0-5800 GCA_964604295.1 uncultured Treponemataceae bacterium | reverse complement strand
GAGGCTGGAATTGACCCACCTGATCGGTTCCGATGTCCTTCCCGTGGCCTCCCGTTTCATCGAGGAGGACCTGAGCATCTGGAGGAGGCAGGCTAGTCAGTCCGGCGTGGAATTCGCCCATTCGGTATTCGTGGCGAGAAGGAGCGCAACCGGGAAATTCAGCCCCGATCTCGAGCATATAAGGAGCATGGGCGTGCCGGTGCATTTCGAGCGCAGCATAGTCGGAACGCCTTCCAGCACGGATTTTCGACAGAATCGCGCCATAACCCTCGTGCTTCCGACCGAGAGCATCAGGGATAAGCTGGAAATCGTCTTCCGCTACAATATGAACCAGCCCTGGTCTGTCCAGTAGAAGGGGTCGGCCAGTATACATTAGGCTTTTCAGATAGTATCCTTCCTGTAAGCACCTCAGCGATCGGAGCGTAATGCTATGAAAATGGTTTTTCTTGGGCCTCCGGGGGCCGGCAAAGGCACCTTGGCCGTGATGGCGTCGGAAAGGCAAAAACTTCCCCACATCTCCACGGGCGACCTCTTCCGCGCGGCCATCAGAAACGAGACGGCTCTGGGGAAGCAAGTGAAGAGCATGCTCGCGGAGGGCAAGCTCGTTCCCGACGACCTCACGATTGCCATCGTCAAGGAGAGGCTTTCCCTCGAAGACGCTCGAGGGGGATGGATACTCGACGGATTCCCGAGGACGACGGGACAGGCCCAAGCCCTCCAGGCGTTAGATCCGGTCGAACTCGTCGTGAATTTCGATGTCAGCGACCGCGTCATCCTCTTCAGGCTCACCGGGCGCAGGGTCTGCAGGGAGTGCGGAAAGATCTACCATGTGGACACCATGCCCCCGATCCGGGCGGGCATCTGCGACGCGTGCGGCGGCCCGCTCTACGTCAGGCCCGACGACAGGGAAGATTCGATAAAGACGAGGCTTCTTGCCTACAGGGAGCAGACCGAACCCCTCATCGCCTGGTATGGCCAGCTGGGATGTCTCGTCACGATCGATGGATCGGGATCGCCCGATGCCGTATATGCCAGATTCCTGGAGGTCGTGGGAGCCTAGGCGACCTCAGCATGAAACTTCACCGGGCTATCGCGCTTGCCTGTCTTCTGGCCGTCTTTCAAGGCGGGCGTCCTGTCCATGCCCAAAACCCCGCGACGGCTCCCCGGCAAGCCGGGATCTACGAAGGTCTCTGGGAAGGTTCCCTTTCGATAAGGCAGGGGGGCGGGGCGACCATCGGCCGATCCGAGAGCCAGCAGTCGCTTTCCTCGGGCATCAGGCTCAGGCTCCTGCCCAAAGACCAGGGCGCCCTCCTGGACATTCCCCAACAGTCGATGTACGGATATCCCCTGGACGAGGTTTCGTGGAGCGCCGCCAGGATCCGCTTTTCCCTCGACGCGCTCGGCCCCGGCGAAGACCTGGTGTTCGAGGGAGTCTTCTCCGCCTCGGCCTCAAACCCCGGCTCGGCGGGCTCCAAGGCGAATCCCGCCGGCGGGGCCGTCATCGGTACGGCCATCTCAGGCTCCTGGAAAGGCACCTTCGTCCTGTCCAGAATGGAGACGGCCCCCGAGACGGGCGAAAAGCTACTCCCGGTGAGCTCTGGCGGCGCCTCGCTTCCGGGCACCCTTCTTCTCCCCGCGAAGGGCCCGGGCGCGGTACCTCTCGTCCTTCTCCTCGCGGGGGCGGGAACGACGGACAGGAACGGCAACAACTACAATGTTCCGGGCAGATCGGACAGCCTGGGCCTGCTCGCGAAAGCCCTGGCGGCCAAAGGTATAGCTTCCTACAGGTTCGACAAGCGCGGGTCCGGGGAATCCTACATGCTCGAGAAGGGCGGCCTCATCACCTCCCTGACAACCCATGCGGAGGACGCGGCACAGGCATTGAAGCTCATGCTATCCTTGGAGGGCTTTTCCAGGATCGTCGTCGCCGGCATGAACGAAGGGGCATGGACGGGCGCTGCCGCGATCAACAGGCTCGAGGGGGAAGGGATCGGGATAGACGGCCTGGTGGTGATGGATGCCTCGGGCGAGGATCCCCTGTCGGATCTCCGCGAATCCCTGAACGGACTCGACGAGGCTTCTAAGAAGGAAGCCGACTCGATTATAGAAGCCGTCCTGGCGGGGAAATCCTACGCCGCGCCCGCTGGGCAACTCGCGGAGTTCTTCGCTCCTTCGCGCTCGGGCTGGCTGAAATCCTGGCTTGCCTTCAAGCCTTCGGCCGAAATCGCGAAGGTCGATGCGCCAGTGCTTTTCGTATACGGCTCATCCGATCTCCAGGTACCGAGGAGGAGTTTCGAAAAACTTCTCGACGCCAGGCCGAATTCCGCCGCCCGTATCATCCCTTCGATGAACTACGCGTTGAAGGAAGTGGCGAACGAGGAAGAAAACTACCAATCCTTCACCGATCCCGGCTTTCCCGTCGCCGCGTCCCTCGTGGATCTCCTGGCGGCATTCGCCAAGGCCAAACCCTCGCCGGCCGGATCGCTGCCCTACGACAGGGCTCCGGCCAAGGATCAGTAGCCCAGCATCGGCGCAGTGATCATGGCCCTGAGTTCGGCTGCGTCGGCTTCGATCCCTCTCACCGTGTACACATCGTTTTCGAGCACGAGCGGAGCCGCGCTCAGGTCCAGGAAGCCGCCGAATATCCTTCCGGCCGCCGCTGTCCACAGAAACTTTACGACGGGCTTGTAGGCTTTGGCCGTGGCTTCATCCTTCATCAGAATATGGACATCGAGGAGATATCTCGCCTCAGGCGCCGTCGTTCCCGGTACTGCCGTCCCCTGCGTCCCTCCGGGGACTGTCAGGTCGGGCACGATCCGGCGCCCGGAGACGATGATGGATCCCAGGGGTATCGAGGAGGCTTCGAGAGGCAGGGAACCGGCGAAGAAGGCTCCCGGGGTGTTGACCGAGATGAAGATGTCGGAGCCCGATAGCCCCGAGAACCGCCTCGGATAGGCCTCGACCGGCGACAGGCTCCTGGGGGGCGGGACGCTCTCCGTGGACGCGTGGATTATCCCCTCCTGGGGAGGCCTCAGGAAAATCGGATACTTTACCGACCGGAATCCTCCGGCCGCGGTCTTCTTCCAGTAGCCGTCCACCGCGAGGGCAAGCCTCAGGGAGATGACGGGAAAATCGCCGATGAGGACTGCCTCCATGGCCGGAGCCGAGGTCCCGATGCCCCGGATTCCCGCGCCGAAAGTGCCTGTCTTGGCCAGAAAGCCTTTGAGCATGGAAGTCTTCATGCCCGTGGAGCCCGCGCCTGTCTCCTGGAGCGAGGAGGGAGCCGGGGCTTCTTTTTCGTTCCCGCTCTCGCGGGAAACGGCCAGGGCGAGAATGCCCAGTTCCTCCTCGTCCATGCCGCGGGCGATGTCCCTCAGCGCCGTTCCCGAAAGCCTGACGTACACCTGGGGAGCCGTCTCCAGGAGGGAGGCGGGATCGGTATCCAGGACTTCCTTCGGAATCGTGGCACAGCCCGCGAGGAAGGCCATGAGCGCGAGCGGAACGAAGGAAAGCGGCATCGTCCGTCTTCCGAATCGTAAAAGTCTCATTCAATACCTCGTTGAGTGAAGAGCTCCCGGCAGAAAGCCAGGTGGCTTCGCGCGGCGAGATTCCAGTTCTCGAAACGGGAGCCTCTGTAGCCGGACAGGGGTATGCCGCCCCGCGCCGCGCCGAAGGCGGACGACGCCTTCGTGGCCGCGTTCCTGAGCCATGAGAGGCGGTCATAGCCTGCCCTGTAGGGGTCGGAGGGACTCAGCAGGTAGCCGTTCGCCGCGCCGCCCGCGCTTCTGGCCCATTCCTCGCTTTCGTAGGGGGGCACATCGAGATCGACGATGTAGTCCGAGGCGCGGGCGGCGCTGTCGCCCGACCCGCCGCTTCCGCCCCAGAGTTCGGCCAACCTGTCCACGACGAAGCCTTCATCGGCGAATCCCCGCCTGTTGTAGGTGCAGAGAAAGCGGTAGATCATGGAAGCCGCGCGAGCAAATCTCTCCGCGTTCCTGACCCGCCTGAATTCCTCCCTGAGCCGGGAATCCTGCCAGACGATTCGGGGATTGTCGGGGTTCTTTAAGGCGTGGAGATGCCCGACAGCCGGGAAGGGGGAAGATGTCTCCAGGGCGTTCTGGACCTCCGAATCGCCGGAGAAATTCTGGTGTGCCCAGGTATCCGCATAGGCGTGCAGGGCTATGCCGATCCTGAAAAGATTCCGAGTCTTCAGTGCCGCGAGGAGGATCTCCCTCGCGAGCGGCGAATCTTCCGTCACGGCAAAGCGCCCTGCCTTGCCGTCGACGCGTTTCTGTCCTGCAAGGGAGGAATTTCCCGGTATGAAGTGGAAGGGTCTGTAGATGTTTTTCGCCACCGATTCGTCCCAGAACACATAGTTCTGGGTGGTCTGGGTGTAGGCTGGCCGAGCTTCCCCCCGTATTTCCCAGGGCGCGACGCATTCGTCGACCAGCTGGCTCGATACCGCGATCGTGGAGGCGTCGTCTGCGGAAAAGCCCGCGCAGCGTGACAGGTACTGCAGGGCATAGTAATGGAATTCAATATTCATCGATGCATAAAGTATGCCGCGCCGGAGGCCTAGCGGCAACCATTCGGGCCGCCTTTCGCTTTTTTTAATGGAATCTTTCCGCGCCTGATGCTAGGATGGGATGGAGGAGAGCCCATGGCGATACAGAGAACCTTCGCGATGCTGAAACCAGGCGTCCTTTCCCGTCGCCTCGCAGGCGAGATAATAGCGCGGTTGGAGCGGAAAGGCTTCGATATCGTCGGCATGAAGCTCATGCGCGTCCATCGCGCCCAGGCGGAGGAGCATTACGCCGAACACAGGGAGAAGTCTTTTTTCGGGGAACTCGTGGACTATATGACATCCGGACCTGTCGTCGCCATGGTTCTCGAAGGCGACAACGCGGTGAGACTGCTCAGGACGATCTGCGGTTCCACCAAGGCCGACGAAGCCTGTCCGGGCACGATCCGCGGCGATTACGCCATGCATACGGGACTCAACATCATCCACGCCTCGGATTCGGTAGAGTCGGCCGGGCGTGAAATAGATCTTTTTTTCAAGCCGGAAGAATTGATAGGCTGGAAGGATGGCAACGATGACTGGATCTGAAAATCTGCCGACATGGGATCTGGATCCCGTATTCCCAGGCTTCGGTTCGGAGGAATATTCCGCGGCGAAATCGAAGGCGGCCAGGCTCGCCGCCGATGCCCTCGTCTTCTTCGGGGGAAGCGCCGAGCCGGCAAGGGACGAGGACACGAAAACCTGGCTGGAGAAAGCCCTCGCCATCAATGACGAGTTGGGCTCCCTCTGCGAGACCCTCTCCGCCTATACCTATGCCCGCTTCAGCACCGCCACCCGCGATCCTGAAGCCCTGTCCGAGCTGAACGCGGTCGAGGAGCTCATGCTGCCTGCCAAGAAGGCCGACGTCCTCTACAAGAACGCTCTCGCGGCGAGGAAGGAAGCCTTGGAGAAGATCCTAACCGCCGATCCCGGACTGGCTCCCTTCGCCTACCATCTGCGCGAGGAGCTTTTCCTCCAGTCGAGGCAGATGTCCCCCGAACTCGAGGACCTCGCCGAGGATCTGGGCAGGTCAGGAGCCGACGCCTGGTCCAGACTTCAGGAATCGGTAAGTTCGAACTCTTCGGCGCTGTGGGACGAGGCGAAGGGGGAGAGGAAGACCGTCATAGAGCTGAGAAACCTGGCTTTCGATCCCGACCGGGCCGTGCGCGAGAAAGCCTTCGGGCTTGAGCTCGCGGTATGGAAATCGGTCGAGATACCCATGGCCTCGGCTCTCAATGG
>CAZRYP010000169.1:0-5851 GCA_964604295.1 uncultured Treponemataceae bacterium | reverse complement strand
AATGGATTGAACCCCCCCGCGGAATGCCAGAAGGCGGTCGCGCTGCTGGAAACCAGCACGAACATGCCCGAAGCCGCGAGCAAGGCGCGCATGGTTGTGGAAGCCATCATAGAGAACGTGGGCGCGAAGCAGGAGCTTTTCGCGCGGCTGGACGCGATGCTTCCGGTCGATGTCCCGATCTGCAGCAATACCAGCGGATTGAGGATTACGGACATAAGCGCAAGGTGTGCACATCCGGAGCGCACGGTCACCACCCATTTCTGGCTGCCGGCGCATCTCGTTCCCCTCGTCGAAGTGGTGATGGGCGATAAAACGGATGTGGCGGTGGCGGAAAGGGTGCTGGATGAACTGAAAAAATGGAAGAAATCTCCCGTACTCGTGAAAAGGGATCTTCCCGGCCAGTTGGCGAACCGTGTATTCCAGGCGATCATCCGTGAATCCATAGATATCGTGGCATCAGGACTCGCCTCCGCGGAAGACGTGGACACCGCCATCAGTTGCGGAATGGCCATGCGATTCCCCGTATGGGGACCCTTGAAGCACCTGGACGCCGTCGGCCTGGAACTCGGTCTCTCCGTGCAGGAGACCGTACTCCCCGATATCTGCGCCGAAAAGCATGCCAACGATTACATCAGGAACCTGGTTAAAAATGGCGACCTCGGAGCCAAAACCGGCAAGGGTTTCTATGATTGGAGTCAACGAAGCATGGAAGACGACATGCGCAAGCGGGATCAGTTCATCATCGAGGCGGTGAAAATCGTCGCGAGGCTGAGCCGATGAAAGAACTCACCCTGCTCGTAGGCACCTATACTCGGCCGATAAAATTCGGAACGGGCAAAATCCTGGAAGGCAAGGGGGCGGGGATATACTGTTTCCGCCTTGACCAGTCCAAGCCGAGTTTCCGCCTCGTCGAGGTGACCGGCGACGTGGTCAACCCTTCGTTCCTGGCGGCCTCGGCCGATTCGCGCAGGGTCTACGCCGTGAACGAGCTCAAGGAGTGGGAGGGAACGGCGAGCGGGACCTTGTCCTCCTTTTCCTTCGATCCGGCCACGGGGCGCCTCGATTTCCTGAATCTGCGCCCGACCTGGGGCACCGATCCTTGCTACGTGGAGTTGGATAGGAGCGGCAGATGGGCCGCGGTGGCCAATTTCATGTCGGGCTCGATAGCGATTTTCCCGGTGCTCTCCGATGGGAGCCTGGGATCGGCCGCCACCCGCGTCCAGCACGAGGGTTCCGGCCCAGACCCGCTGCGCCAAAATGGCCCCCACGCCCATTCGACGGTCTTTTCGGGCGACAACAGGACGCTCTACGTTCCCGATCTGGGTCTGGACATGGTGGTCGCCTACGCTTTCGATCCGGAGACCGGATCGATCTCGCCCGAACCGGGCATGTCCTTGCGCGCCCTTAAGGGGGCGGGGCCGCGGCATGTGCAGTTCCACCCCTCGGGCAGGTTCGCCTACGTGGTCAACGAGCTCTCCTCCTCAGTGTCCGCCTACGATCGGACCGAGGCGTCGGCGCCCATCGATCCCGCGCTGACGCTATCCACCCTTCCAGAAGGCTTTTCGGGGGTGAATAGCTGCGCCGATCTCAAGTTCCATCCCTCCGGCGTCTGGTTCTACGTCTCCAACCGCGGCCACGACAGCATCGCCGCATTCTCAATCGATCCGGATTCGGGCCTTCCTCGGCTCGAGGGCGTCGAATCGACGCGTGGAGGGGTGCCGCGCAACTTCGCGATCGATCCATCCGGCGCATGGCTTGTCGCCGCCAACCAGGATACGGACAACCTCGTGCTGTTCTCGATCGACCAAGGTACGGGAAGGCTCGAGTATACGGGCGTCAGCCAGGCAGTGCCGACGCCCGTATGCGTCCTATTCCTGTAGCCGCTCATCGTCGCCTGTCGGGGCTTCAAGGCGAGGCTGATTGAGGGAGGGCCGGGATACAAGGCGGGCGATGGCGATGCGTGAGAGCCTTCCCGATCCGATAATTCTTACCCTGTGTCTGAATTTCTGCTTGACACCATAGTTTCGGCATGTAAGACTTAAGAAACATTAGTTTCATGTCGAACGATAAAGGTCCACGCAGGATGATACTCGAAAAGATCAAGAAAGCCCTTCCCGAGATGGCTCCCAATTTCAGGAAGATAGGTTCCTATATCCTCGATCACGAACAGACCGTGGCCTTCGCCTCGATCTATGCCGTCAGCGGCGCGATAGGGGTGAGCAACGCCTCACTGGTCCGCTTCGCCAAGAGCCTCGGCCTCGAGGGATACCAGAGCTTCAAGCACGAGATCCAGGACGAGATCAAGCACCGACTCAGCCCCTACGACAAGATCGCCCTCCGCGAGCTCGATCTCCTGCCCGAGGAGAAACGCCTCCAGAAACTCTTTCTCAACGAAGTGAACAATCTCCGCAACACCTTCGACAATATCGGGATCAAGGAACTCCAGGCCATGGCCGACAGCATCAGGGCCTCGAGGAGGATCTTCATCTGCGCTTTCGGCGCCTCGGGCCATCTGGCAAGGCTCTTCGAATACACCCTGATGAGCTCGGTGGACAAGGACGTGGCCGTCATATCGGGCTCGGTATCGGACTACTCGCCCCGCCTCCGCACCTTCACCGCCGAAGACGTCATGTTCATCATGACCTTTCCTCCTTATTCGGACGAGATACGCCATGTTTCCTCCGTCGTGAAGGAAAAGGGCGGGACCCTCCATCTCTTCACGGATTCGGCGAGCTGCCCCATCTACTCCCTGGCCGACGCCGTCGTGAAGTGCGACACCAACTCCCTCCTCCTGACCAATTCCTATGTCGGGCTCATCTCGACGCTGAATATCCTCGTCCACACCGTCTTCCTCGGAGCGAAGGACAGCTCCATCGAGTCGCGCAGCCAGACCTTCACCATGCAGGAGGCCGGCTACAGCTCCCTCCGCGAGGCTCCGGAGAAATCATGAAGATCTTCATATCGGTCGACATGGAAGGCATCCACGGAACCACATCCTGGAGCGATCTCGAAGGACCTTCGCGCGCGGCCAACTACGAGCGGGCCTGGCTGGAGCTCTCCTGGATACTCCGGGGCATTTCCTCCTCCGCCAGGAACGCGGAAATCGACGAAATCTGCGTCTGCGATTCCCACGCCAGGGGAGAAGGTATCCCCTTCAGGGGCTTCGGCGATCCCCGGGTCACCATGGTGCGCGGCTATCCGTGCATGTACTACATGCTCGAAGGCCTGGACAGGAGCTACTCCGCGCTCTTCCTCGTCGGCTACCACGCCTCGATCGGCACCAGGGGCGGGATGATGGATCATTCCTATTCGGCATCCTGCATCCACAATGTCAGGCTCAACGGAACGGAATCGGGGGAGACCGAGATCAACGCCAGGCTGGCCGGCTGGCATGGCGTGCCCGTCTGCTTCATCTCGGGGGATGATATCCTCGAAGCCCAGCTCGAGGGGCGCTTCGATCCCATGCCCGTCTACCTGCGCACCAAGGAAGGAATCGGGCGTTTCGCCGGCAAGATGTACGCCCCCGAGAAGCTCGAAGGCGAATTCGTCGCGGGAGCGAAAGCCGCCTTGGACCGCCTGCCCGAGTTCAAGGCCTGGCCGGGATCCTGCTCGACGGAGCTGGAAATAGAGCTCTCCTCGACCGTCGCGGCCGACGCGGTGGCGGTGATCCCCGGCCTGAAGAGGATATCGGGAAGGACCCTGCGCTATTCGAGCGGCGACTTCAGGCTCGTCTACAGGATGCTCCACGCCGTGGCCATGCTGGGAGGGAAGTTCGCCGCCTTTACTTGAAAAGCGGCATTTCGTCGTTTCGTGCAGGTTGCGTTGCAGCCTATCATATTCAATGTTTCCCAGGAGGAATTCGGCATGAAAAAGCTGATGGCTATCTTGATCGTCGCCCTGCTCGCGGGCGGCGTCGCCTTCGCACAGGGAGCGAAAGGCCCTGCATTGCGCAACCGTGACGCGGATACCTTGGTATTCGTCCTCGCCGCCGCGCCCCAGCCTCTCGATCCGAACATCTACACGACCTTGAACGAAGCCCAGGTCATGCGAGAGATCAACGAGACGCTGATCAACATGACGCCCGATTTCAAGTTCTACCCCGGCCTGGCCGAAACCATCCCGACCGTCGAGAACGGCCTGGTCTCGAAGGACGGCACCGTCTATACCATCAAGCTGCGCAAGGGCGTGAAATTCCACAACGGCAACGCCTTCAACGCCGACGATGTGGTGTTCTCCTTCAACCGCATCCTCCACCACCCCAAATCGAGCTCCAAGTCCATGTTCAGCGCCATTCTCTCGGTGGAGAAGGTGGACGAATACACCGTGAAGATCACCTGGGGCAAGCTGAAGGATCCCGAATTCGCGACCATCGCCATGACCTCCTGGGCGGACAGGGCCAAGTACATGACTCCCTCCTCCTACGGTCCCGCCCTCAACATCCTCGCCCATTACTGCTCGGGAATGGAAGACAGGGAAACCGTGGACGCCGCGGGCGCAGATTACGGCACCAAGGTCGTCACGGGCACCGGCCCCTACAAGTTCGTCTCCTGGCCCAATCCCCAGGAAGTCAACGTCACGCGCAACGATGCTTGGTGGGGCGACGCCAAGACGGTGGCCTTCAAGAACATCCAGTTCAGGGCGATGTCCGAACAGCCCCAGGTCAACAACGTCCTCATAACCGGCGAAGTCGACATGGCCTTCAACCTCTCCAAGCTCGACCTGGCCAGCATCGAGCGCTCGGGCATCAGCATCACGTCCAAGCCCGGACTCACGATCTGGTACGGCGTGTTCAGCATGAATTCCGACCTCGTCGGACAGAAGAAGAACGGCAAGCTGGATCTTTCGGGCAACTACACGGTGCAGGATTCCACCCACCTCAGAAACGCCATCTTCTATTCGATCAACCCGGCTCCCTTCATCAGGCAGGTAGACCTCTTCAACGGCCACGCGACCCTGGCCAACCAGATGATGCAGCCCGGATTCCTCGGCCACGTCACTGGCGCCCCCGCCGGCACCCCCTTCGCCGAGTTCAGCGACAGGACATGGTACTTCAACCGCGAGAAAGCCAAGGCCGAATTCGCCATGCTTTCCCCCGAGTTCAGGGCCAAGCTCACCCCGGAAATCGTCCAGCTCGACGTCGGAAACATCACCGACCGCGTGAAGATCGCCAACAACGTCAAGGACCAGGTCAAGACGACCCTCGGCATCGACCTCATCAAGGTGACCCCGATGGTCAATTCCCAGATCATCCAGATGAGCAAGACCGGCGAAGGCTACGACATGGTCATCACCGGCTGGTTCACCCCCACCGGCGATCCGGACTACACCTGCATCATTTACAACGGCGATTCCATCGGCACGGGCATGAACGGCGCCGTCTACAACAACGACATCGTCAACGCCAACATCAGGATCGGCCGCTACGCCCAGGATCCCAAGGAAAGAAAGGTTGCCTACGACAAGGTCCAGACCCAGCTGATGACCGACAAGCCCTACTTCCCGATGGTCTACGAAAACGTCCTCTACGGAACCCACCCCAGAGTCGGCAATGTCGACAAGGTGATTTTCGGAAGCAAGCTGGCTGATCTCCACCTGCTGACCAGGCAGTTCTGACCCTGAAGGGATGACCCGGGTTCCCCGGACGGCCGGATTTCCGGCCGCGGGGAGCCCGGTCCATCCCGCCCGGGCGGGACGACTCTTTGAAGTTCGGCCCGGGCATTATCCCGGATCCCCAAGAATGAGCAGATACCTGTTGCGACGCATCCTCATGCTGGTGCCCGTGCTTTTCGGCGTCACCCTGATCGTGTTCGCGCTGATGTACATCACGCCCTCCGATCCCGCCCAGATGATG
>CAZRYP010000168.1:0-5858 GCA_964604295.1 uncultured Treponemataceae bacterium | reverse complement strand
GTGATTGACACGCCTTCGGGCGCTCTGGTATAAGGTTTCGTCGGCGCGCTTCCAGGACGGACGCGTTGGCGGTTTCGGGCGGTTAGCTCAGTTGGTTAGAGCACCAGTATGACACGCTGGGGGTCGCAAGTTCGACTCTTGCACCGCCCATACAAGAAGTCAGGCCTGTCGGGTAAATCCCGGCAGGCTTTTTTTAACCCTCACTTCCCGAAGGGTATGTATGTCTTGAGAGGATCCCAGGCGCCTTCCCTGTACTCTCCCCAGAGGCTCGGGATGCGAATCACCTGCCCGGGAAGGATGAGGTCGGGGTTTCCGGGCTTTACCAGATTGTTCCTGTTGGCTTCATAGAGCACGATCCATTTTTTCCCGTCGGCGTATACGAAGTCGCGTGCCGCTATGCGCCAGAGGCTGTCGCTCAACGTTTCGTCCGATTTCACCGTATACATGGACGGGAGCGGCGCGCATTGCTGGATATCCAGCAGTGTCCGGTATGCGGTCTCGAACAACTCTGTCGCGAGACTATAATCTCCCGCATCCAGAGCCGCCCGCGCTTTGTCCATCTCCATCCGGCCTTTGGAGAGAAGGGCAGGGTAATTGTGTACTGCGTTGTTTTCCAGGGCCCACTCCATCCTGTTCCGCGCAAGATCGGCCGCGAAATCCAGGAGCGGGGGCTTCAGGACTGTAGCTGCGGCGGGCGCTTGAGGCACTTCAGGTACTTCAGCCTCGTCCGGGGTTGCGGGCCTTTCTTCCTCCACCGCGGCGATGACTCCGACATCTGCGGGTTCGTACCCGTGGGCTGTTGTCTCGGCAGGTTCGGGCAATGACGGCGTCCCCGCGAATGTGGGTTCGGGCGCCAACTCCTGGACGAGCTCCTGCACAGGCACAATCTCCTGCACTGGCGGAGCCGCAGGCTCCGGCTCGGCTGCCTGCTCAGGTTCCGGCAAGGGTATCGAATCAGGTATCAGCTCAGGTGTCGGCTCGGGTGCGGCCAACGCGACCTGGACCGGCTCGGGTTCAGGTTCCGGCACTGGTTCTGGCAGAGGTTCTGGTAAAGGTTCTGGCACTTGCGCCTGTGCGGACGGGGCTTCCCGGGTCAGAGCCAGAAGCTCGGGAACAGGAGCTATGACGGCCGCCGGCAGGATGAAGATGCCGGGAGGTTCCGCTATTGTCAGGGGAGTGATCGGACTCGCGGCAGGAGGCGGAATGTCGGGTTCCGGGGGCGGCGCGGGGATATCGGGTATGACGGGAGGCGGCTCCGCCGCCGCTCGCGCGGCGGATTCGAGCCTGGCCATTTCCTTCGCCGTCCGTACTTCGGATTCAAGCCTGGCTTTCGCTACAGCGAGAGATATTTCCCTCGTGAGGCCGGTCTGTTCCAGGCTGGGATCGATGCCCGTCCTCGTAGCTTCCGGAGTCGACAGGGCGAGGGGCTCCACTCGAGGTTGTGCCTCGTCCCCTTCGGGTTCGGCGGATGATGGGACGGTGAGGGCGGCTTCGGCTGCCGGCGCCGCGTCCTCCCGCGGCGGTTCAGCCTCGGCGACCGTCGTGGTCGTGACAGGGAGTTGCCTCGAGATCGTGGTTGTCGTGGTGGTGGTGGCCGTGACCGTCGGCCTGCTGGGCTGCTGCCACACAGGGGCGGGCTCCGCGCCGGCCGCCGGGGCCGCCGCAGGCGCGGCAGGCTGAGGCTGGGGCGTTGCAACAGGAGCCGGCGACAGTGTCTGCGCCTGCGCCGGTCTCTGTATTTGCGTCACCGTCATCTCCGACTTCGCTGCCGGCCTGTAATCGGCCGGGAGCGCCGCGGAAGCGGTGGCGCAAGAATGGAATATCAATATGGATAGACCCAGCAACAAGGCTGGCAAGAGTCCGCGTGCCGGCTTCATACGATCCCTCTCAACTACTTTTATAACTGTGACGATTGTATAAATTTACAGCTCCATGCTACCTCTTTTCCTACTTTCCGTCGAGAGGCCGTATTGATTTTATCGCGTCAATCGTAGCCCAAATTCTACGCAGTACTTGACAAAGGAAAGGGCTTCCGGTAAAAATCATCCCCGAAACGTTGCAGATCTTGCGCCGCTGTAGCTCAGTTGGTAGAGCAATGGACTGAAAATCCATGTGTCATCAGTTCAATTCTGATCGGCGGCAGAGCCACCCACAAGGGTGGCTTTTTTTAGTCCATTTGCGCTTCGTCGCTTTTGCGGTTACAATCCGATTCGGAGGTCGATCGCATGAAAGTACTGGTCATCGGCGGCGCCGGCTATATCGGCGGCCATGTCGCGAGACTCCTGGCCGACAGGGGGCATTCGGTCGACGTGGCGGACAATCTTTCTACCGGATCCCTCGTCAACATATTTCCCGACTATGGGTTTTTCAAGGGCGATATCCTCGACTATCCATGGCTTCTCGGCGTCATGAAGGGCGGCTATGATGCCGTCATCCACCTCGCGGCGGCCAAGGCGGCCGGCGAGTCCATGCTCGTGCCCGAAAAATATTCCCTGCAGAATCTGAGCGGAACGATCAACATCCTCAACGCCGCCTGCGAAGCGGGAATCGGCTCCCTCGTCTTCTCCTCCTCGGCGGCTGTCTATGGGGAGCCGAAATACCTCCCCATCGACGAACTTCATCCCCAGAACCCGGAAAACTACTATGGCTTCACGAAGCTGGAGATCGAGAGGATTCTCGCCTGGTACGACAGGCTGAAAGGGCTTAAATTCGCCGCCCTGCGCTACTTCAACGCCGCCGGATACGATCCCGCCGGCGTCGTGCGCGGGCTGGAAAAAAACCCGGCCAACCTGATACCCGTCATCATGGAGGTCGCCGCCGGCATCCGCCCGAGTCTGCGGCTCTTCGGCACCGATTATCCGACTCCCGACGGTTCGGGTGTCAGGGACTACATCCATGTGAGCGACCTGGCCGAAGGACATCTGGCCGCCCTCGAGTACCTGGTCCGCGAAAAGCAGAGCCTCGTCGTGAACCTCGGCTCGGAAGAGGGACTTTCCGTGCTTGAGATCCTCGAGACGGCACGCCGGATCACCGGCCTTCCCATCCGGGCAGATGTATCGGGGCGCAGGCCGGGCGACCCCGCCAAGCTCGTGGCCTCAAGCGCGAAGGCCAGGGAGCTGCTGGGCTGGAAAACCAGATATTCCGATGTCGAGACGCTGATTTCCACGACGTGGAAGGCATATGTCCGCGGAGCGGGCGAAAAAAAATAGAAAAGACCTGGGAGGGCACCGTGAAGGACAGGATTTTTACATCCATAGAAAACAGTACCGAGGGAATCATCGAGCTGGAAACGCTCTTGTCTTCCATCCCCGCCCTCGCCCCCGAATCGGGAGGGCAGGGCGAGCTGGAAAAGGCCGCGGCCCTCGAGAAGTGGCTCAAAGCGAATGGCATTGACGATATCGTACGCATGGATGCCCATGACGACCGCGTGGCCTCGGGCATACGGCCCAACCTGGTCGCCACCATTCCAGGCAAGGACGACAAGGCCCGCCTGTGGATCATGACCCACCTGGATGTCGTGCCCGAAGGCGAACGTTCGCTCTGGCGCTCCGATCCCTGGAAGGTGACAGTCAAGGAAGGGGTTCTCACGGGACGCGGCGTCGAGGACAATCAGCAGGGGCTCGTTTCCTCGGTGTTCGCCGCGCTGGCCTTCGTGCGGAACGGAATAATGCCCCAACGCACGATCAAGCTGCTTTTCGTCGCCGACGAGGAAGTCGGTTCGAAGTACGGCATCCAGCACCTCATCGCCAACCATTCGCTCTTCAACAGGGAAGACCTGATCATCATACCCGACGGAGGCAACGCCGAGGGATCCGAAATCGAGGTGGCCGAAAAGAACATCTGCTGGCTCAAGGTGAGGACGAAGGGCGTGCAGACCCACGCGGCCATGCCCGACAAGGGCGTGAACGCCTTCATCGCGGCC
This sequence comes from uncultured Treponemataceae bacterium, assembly GCA_964604295.1. GTDB lineage: Bacteria > Spirochaetota > Spirochaetia > Treponematales > Rectinemataceae > CAZRYP01. The sequence continues at coordinate 1,936 of CAZRYP010000168.1, read as the reverse complement.
AGCGATCTTGTCCTGCGCATCCACGGGCTCGAGAAGGGCTTTTTCACGGCGAGGGACTCGCTTTTCGAACCGGACAGGACGACGATCAATCCCACCAAGAAGGAAGCCAATGTCCCGAACGTCAACACGATACCGGGAGACGATGTCTTCTGCGTGGACATGAGGATCCTGCCCCAGTATCCTGTCGCTCTGGCTCTCGGGGAAGTGAGGAAGCTTGCGGACGCCGTGGAATCAGAATACGGGGTGGGGATTTCCTTCGAGGTGCTGCAGAGCAATGAATCCAAGGCGACATCTGCCGACGCGCCCGTCGTGGGATATCTCAGGCGCGCGGTCAAGGAAGTCTATGGCGTGGAAGCCAAGCCCGTCGGCATAGGCGGAGGCACCGTAGGGGCCTATCTGCGCAAGGCGGGCTTCGATTGCGTGGTCTGGGCCAGGATGAACGAGACTGCCCACCAGCCCAACGAGAGCGCCGACATAGCCAACATCATCGGCGACGCGAAGGTTTTCGCCAGCCTCGCGCTTAGCCGGGACTGAACCGCGCCGGCTGCGCTCAGCGGACTGCGCTCAGCGGACTGAACTCAGCGCGCCGGCACCTTCAGCTTCTGGCCGATCCTGAGAACGCTGTCCACATCGATTCCGTTCCTCTCGGCCAGGAGCTCGGGCCTGATGCCGAAAAGAAAGGAGATATCCCCGAGGGTATCTCCTTTCTTTACCGTGTAGGTGTCGCTGAACTGGGGCGTTCCCGCCGGGTCCGCCTTGACCGATGATCCCGAGGCTCCCGAGAGATGGGGGATGATGATGGTCTGCCCTATCCTGATTTTATCGGCCTTGATGCCGGGATTGGCCTGGAGGATGATCGAGAGGGGGGTCGAATGGCGCTGGGCTATCCCGCCCAGGGTGTCTCCCGATTTGACCTTGTAGATATCGTAGCGGTAAAGGGGCGCGGTCTCGTCATCCAGGACGGCTTTCGCCGCCTCGGCCTTGTCGGCGGGCACTTTTACCAGGTGCGTCGCGCTGGGCGGGGGGATGGGGTATCTAAGCTCCGCGTTGCCCTGCTTCAGCACGCCAAGGGAAATGCCCGTCCTTTCCGCCAGGACAGTGAGATCGACCTGGCGGCTTGTCTCCAAAGCTTCCCAGGCATTCTTCTCTCCCCATTCCGCGGGCAGTCCGTGTAGTTCGGGATAGCTCAGGATCGAGGCGACAGCCAGGAATTTGGGTACGTAGGAGAGGGGCTCCCTCGACAATTTCCTGCTGTCGTAGAGATGCCAGAAGTCTATCGTCTCCCCAGTGGACGACTTCACCGCCCTCGAGACGGCCCCGAGTCCCGCATTGTATGCCGCGATGGCGAGAAACCAATCGCCGAGGGCTTCATGGTTGTCCCGCAGCTTCCTCAAGGCGGCATCGGTGCTTTTCATGAAGTCTTTGCGGTCGTCGGTCCAGTCGGAAATCATGAGGCCATAGCCCGAAATGGAGTTGCGCATGAATTGCCAGATGCCCGTGGCTCCGCTCCGCGACACGGCATAGGGGGAGTATTCCGATTCTATGACCGGCAGGTAGGCGAGTTCCCTGGGCAGGTCGTATTCCTCGATTTTTTCTTCGACATAAGCGAGGTAGGGAAGGGACTTTTCCATCACCGCCTTCAGCCATTTTTTCCCGCCCGATGTCATATATGAAGCCCTGTAGTCTTCGAAGCTCTCCTGACCCCAGGGCATGGGGAGATCGAACTGCAGGCCGTCCACCAAGATTCCCGCGGAAAGAAGTATGACAGGATCGGCGGGCGCGGTCGGACCGGCCGGTTCGGCAGGGGAAGCTGATTCGACAAGCGTGTCCGCCTTGGCTGACGCAGCCGGCTGGGCAGCCGAGGCTGGCTCGGTTGTGACGGTCGGCTCGGGCTGCTCGGATTGCTCGGTCTGCTCGGTTGGCGCCTCGGGCTCCG
>CAZRYP010000167.1:0-5867 GCA_964604295.1 uncultured Treponemataceae bacterium | reverse complement strand
AAGCCGGATATGGGATTCGAGTATGGAATCGCTCCCGACCTCGCCACCCTGACGAAGGAGTCCGATTTCATCTCCCTCCATATCCCCTATTCCCCCGAGACCGACAAGATGTTCGGGAAGAGGGAATTCGCGGCGATGAAGAGCACGGCCGTCTTCATCAACACCTCGCGGGGCGGGGTCGTGGACGAGGCGGCCTTGATAGAAGCCCTGCGCTCCGGCGGCATCGCCGCGGCCGGCCTCGACGTTTTCGAAAAGGAGCCGCCCGACAAGGACAATCCCCTCTTCTCGATGGACAACGTCATCGTCACCCCCCATCTGAGCAGCTTTACCGAGGACGGGAAGAGGAAGATGGGCATCGCCGTCGTCGAAGGGGTGCTGGACGTCTTCGCGGGGAAAAGGCCCAAGTTCCTCGTGAACGGGGAAATATGGGAAAGCCGAAGGAAATGAACGCCCTCGACGAGGTGAGAAAGCTCATCGCCATACGGAGCGTCACGGGGGAGGAGGCAGCGATCGCCCGCTACCTCGAAGCCCGGCTTGCGGACATGGGCTGCTCCACCATGATTTTCGAGGCCGGGCCGGGGCGATTCAACGTGTATGCCCAGTACGGCGGGGATCCCCTGGCGGCGCCCGGACTCCTTTTCCACGCCCACATGGATACGGTTCCCCCTCACGGCATGGAATCCCCCTTCGAGCCCCGGGAGGAAGAGGGCCAGATCTATGGCCGCGGATCGGTGGACCAGAAGGGAGGCATCGCCGCGGCCCTGTCGGCCCTCCAGGAAGCCATCGCTTCGGGGCGCGGGCTCTCCAAGCCGGTGGCTCTCGTCTGCGTGATAGACGAGGAATCCGAGCACAGGGGAAGCATGGCGCTCAAGGAAATGGGAATAAGGGCCGAGTTCGGCGTGATCACCGAACCCACGGGCCTGAAGCTCGGGATAGGCTGCAAGGGAACGGCCCCCATCCTCCTTCGCGTCAAGGGCAAGGCCGCCCACGGGTGCAGGCCCTGGCTCGGGGAAAACGCCGTCCTCGCCGGAATGGACCTGGCCAGGATCCTCCTGGAGGAGGAAATGCCGGCCAAGACCCTGCCCGGGATAGGCGAAGTCAGGGGCAGCCTGAACCTGGGGAAGATGGACGGGGGCAGGGCCTACAACATAGTCGCCGATACCTGCGACATCTGGTTCGACCGCAGGCTGATCCCCGGCGAAACGCAGCGGGACATCCTGGCCCATTTCAGGGAGACCATCGCTTCCTACAAAGCCAGGCCGGGGGTATCCGTTTCGGCCGAGATCGCGCGCCCGGACTGGAACTGGGAGCCGATAAAGCGCCGGGGCCTGCTTCCCGCCTTGACGGACATGGGGAGCGGCGTCATAGACTCGCTGAAGGAAGCCCACAGGTCGGTCACAGGAAAGGACCCGACGCTTTTCTTCACCGACGGGTACCAGGAGATGGATTTCCTCGTCAACGACCTGGGCATCAACGCGGTCCAGTACGGTCCGGGCGATTCGTCGCTCTGCCACACCGACAACGAGCATCTGGACATCGGCCAGCTCGGGCAGTGCGCGCGCGTGTATTCGCGGATGATCGAACTGCTCTGCGGAAAGTGAAGGCATCTGGAGGATGGGTTGAGAATACGCGTCTCGGTCAATGAAAAGCTCTACACATACGAATCCTCCGGGGAGGATATCACCCTCCTGTCCTATCTCAGGAATGTCCTGAGGCTGACCGGCACCAAGAACGGCTGCAACGAAGGACATTGCGGAGCCTGCACCGTCATCGTGGACGGAAAGTCCGTCCTCGCCTGCAAGACGAAGATGAAGGACCTCGACGGCGGCAAGGTCGTCACCATCGAAGCTCTCTCGGACGAGGCGGGGGGTTCCGCCCTGGTGTACTCCTTCGCCAAGGCGGGGGCCGTCCAGTGCGGCTTCTGCACGCCCGGCTTCATCATGTCGGCCAAGGCCCTCCTGGACAGGACCCCCTCTCCCGACGAAGCCGAAATCAAGAAGGCCTTCGCCAGGAATGTCTGCAGGTGCACCGGTTACAAGAAGATCCTCGACAGCGTGCGCATGGCCGCCGACCTCGTCGGCCGGGGCAGGCCCTGGATCCCCAGGGCTGAGATCCTGCCCGGAAGGGAAAGCCGGATAGGGGAATCGATCATCAGGATAGACGGCATCGCCAAGGCCTCGGGCAGGACGGTCTTCGCCGACGACATGGTCCTCGAGGGCATGCTCTACACGAAAGTGCTGCGGAGCGAGAGGCCCCATGCCGAGATCCTGGGCGTCGACATAGCCGCGGCCGGGCGGACGGAGGGGGTCGTGAAGATCCTTCTCGCCCGCGACGTGCCCGGCGAAAACCGCTACGGCCCCATAAAGAAGGACCAGCCCGTGCTGGCCGGCGACAGGGTGCGCTACATGGGGGACGCGATCGCCGCGGTTTTCGCCGAGTCCGAAGCGGCGGCCGAGTCGGCGGCGGCGAAAATCGCCGTGACCTACAGGGACCTGCCCGTCATCGCGGGCTACGACGAGGCCCTGGAGCCCGGGGCCTTCGAGCTCCACGAGGGAACCGGCAACACCATCGCGGTCATGGAATCGGGGAGGGGGGACGCGGCCGCGGGCTTCGCCGCCGCCGACCTCGTCTTGGAAGGGGATTACGAGACCCAGTACATCGAACACGCCTACCTGGAGCCCGAATCCTGCGTCGCCGCCGTCGACGGGGACGGATTCCTGACCGTGTACGTGGCGAGCCAGGGACCTCCCATGGACGTCGCGGAGATTTCCCACGCGGTCGGCCTGCCCGCGGAGAGGATACGGGTCGCGGGCATGCCCATGGGCGGAGGCTTCGGCGGCAAGGAGGACATCTCCGTCCAGATCATCGCCGCGCTCGGAGCCCTGGCCACGGGAAGGCCGGTCAAGTATACATTCACGAGGCGCGAATCCATCAGGATGAGCGGGAAGCGCCACGCGACGAGGCTTCTGTACAGGACGGGCGTGACTTCCGACGGCATGATCACCGCGGTCGAAGCCCGCGTCAGGGCGAGGGGCGGAGCCTACGCCTCGGTGGAGGAAGCCGTGATCCTCAGGAGTTCGAGCTTCGCCGCCGGACCCTACTCGATCCCTGCCGCCAACGTCCAGGCCCGGGCCGTCTACCAGAACCACGCCCCCGCCTGCGCCATGCGCGGGTTCGGCAACCCTGTCGTCACCTTCGGGGCGGAGATGACTATGAACCGCATCGCCGACGCCCTGGGGATCGATCCGATCGAGCTGAGGCTGAGGAACGCCCTGGAAGCGGGCAAGCCCACCCTCACGGGAGATCGGCCCACCTCGAGCGTCGGGATCAAGGACTGCCTCCTCGCCATCAGGAAAGCCCTGGACGGATACAGGATGCCCCGACCCGAGGAGGGCTGGGCATCGGGCATCGGCGTAGCCTGCTCATACAAGAACGTGGGGCTCGGCATAGGGATGGACGATTCGGCGGGAGCCGAGGGGGAGATCCTGGAAAACGGGGATGTCCTCTTGCGCGTGGGCTGCGTGGACATGGGGCAGGGCTCCAACGCCGCCATGGCGCAGATCTTCTCCGCCAGGATGGGCTGGCCCTACGATCGCATACAGGTCCATTCCGCGGACACGGGCACAGACCCCCTGGCCGGTATGACCACGGCCTCGCGCCAGACCTTCATCACCGGGAACGCCGTCATCAGGACGGCCGACGCGCTCAAAGAGGAAATCAGGGGCTTCGTGGCCGGGGAGAAGGGAATCGCCGTCCCCGAGATCGAGATCCGGGACTCCGTCGTCTTCGCGCCGGGAGGGGAAGCCCTCATGAACTTGGATGAACTTGTCGCCCTGGCGCGGACGAAGAAGGCGCGGCTTGCGGCATCGGCCAGATACAGGGCGCCCGATACGAAGTTCAGCCTGAAGGAGCCGGCCGGGGGCTACTCCAGTCCTGCGGAGGGGAAGCTGCACGCGGCCTACTGCTTCGCGGCGCAGGCGACAGCGCTTTCGGTGAACCGCGAGACCGGGAGGGTGATCGTCCACGACGTCTTCATAGCCTGCGACGCCGGGCGCGTGATCAACCCCGCAGCGGTCGAGGGGCAGATGGAGGGGGGCGTGGTCATGGGGCTGGGCTACGCGCTTTCCGAGGAGTACAAAGAGGAGCGCGGCATCGTCAAGACGGACAGCTTCGGCAAGCTGGGGCTCTGGAGGATAGGCCAGGTTCCCCGGATACACTGCGCGATCATCGAGAATCCCCACGCGGACGGACCCTTCGGCGCCAAGGGAATGGGCGAGCTGCCCATCTCCATGGGGCCTCCCTCGGTGGCCCACGCGATTCACGAAGCCCTGGGCGTATGGCCCTGTTCGCTGCCCATCACGCCGGACAAGGTCCTTCAGGCTCTGAGGGAAAAGAGCCCGCGGCTTTAGAGCGGAAACCGCTGCCGCGGACGATCGGGAGGAAAACATATGGCATCTCATGAAGCTTCGGAAAAACCGGCGAAGCCCACTCTCCAGGAACTGGAGCAGGGTATCCGCGAAATCAAGGGTTATATTCTCACCGCCCTGCACTGCGCCGGTTCGGGCCACGCGGGAGGGTCCCTCTCGGCGGCCGAGCTCGTGGGCACGGCCTTCCTTTCCGAGATGCGCCACAGGCCCGACGACCCCCTCTGGCCCGACAGGGACAGGTTCTACTTTTCCGCGGGGCACAAGGCTCCCCTCTGGTACGCGACCCTCGGGTACTGCGGTTACTTTCCAGTGGAGGAAATCGCCCTCCTTAGGAAGCTCCACAGCCCCTTCCAGGGCCACCCCGACATGACAAAGGTGGCCGGACTCGAACTCTCCTGCGGCTCGCTGGGGCAGGGCTTGAGCGTGGCCGTGGGCGACGCCCTGGCCTCGCGCATCCACGGCAGGAAGTACAAGGTCTTCTGTCTCATGGGCGACGGCGAGCAGCAGGAGGGCCAGATCTGGGAAGCGGCGATGGCCGCCGGACACTACAGGCTGGACAACCTCGTGGGCATCTTGGACAAGAACAGCCTGCAGATAGACGGCCCCGTCGACGAGGTGATGGGCATAGACCCCATCGCCGCGAAGTATGAATCCTTCGGCTGGCACGTGGTCGAATGCGAGGGGAATTCCGTCCCTTCTGTCCTCGAAGCCTTCGCGCGGACCCGGACCCTGAAGGGCAAGCCTACCCTCATCGTGGCCAGGACCGTGAAGGGCTCGGGCGTGAGCTTCATGGAGAACCAGGCTTCCTGGCACGGGAAAGCCCCGAACCGGGAGGAGCTGGACAGGGCCCTGAAGGAGATCGGATCGCTGAAAGTCCCTGTCGAGGCGATGATCAGGCACGCGGCTGAGTACCAACTGGTCATCGACCGCGAGATCGAGTCCTCCATGCCCTCATTCTCCAGGAATTACTGGTGGAACGCCCAGGAGGGCATGAAAGTCGAGATGAAGCCCACCAGGAAGGGATTCGGCGAAGCCCTGAGGGACAGCACCGACGAGAGAGTCTGCGCCATCGGCTCCGACATTTCCGCCTCGATCTGCATCGACGAGTTCTACAGGAGCAAGCCCGAGCGGAAGAACCGCTGGCTCAGCATGGGTATCGCGGAGCAGTCCGCCACCTCCCTGGCGGCCGGGCTGGCCAAGAACGGGATGGTCCCCTTCATCGGAACCTACGGGGTCTTCGCCGCGGGCAGGGCCCTGGACCAGCTGCGCACGACGATCTGCTACGGGAACTTCAACGTGAAGATCGCGGGAGCCCATGCCGGCGTCTCGGTCGGTCCCGACGGGGCCACCCATCAGGCCCTGGAGGAAATCTACCAGATAGCGGGGCTTCCCAACATGACGATGTTCTCGGGGGCCGACTCCGAGGAGACGAGGAAGCTC
>CAZRYP010000166.1:0-5872 GCA_964604295.1 uncultured Treponemataceae bacterium | reverse complement strand
TGGACAGCGAAAACATCAGGCGGGGCAACTGGCTCTTCGAGGGCATGGACCCCCGGTCATCCTCCGCCGACCCTGTGCTGACGGCCGCCTCGGGATACCTCTCGGCGGCCATACAGACCGCCAGCCGCCTCTTCAGCCCCTCCTTCTTCCTCATCCTGGCCTACTCCGACGACATCGCAGCGGAGCTTGCCAGGCGCACCGAGACCAAGCTTTCCCGCGAAACTTCCAGCTTCGACGTAGCCACTCCCCGGATCGTCGGCCGGGCCTACAACCAGGACCTCGCCCTGAGGGGCGCGGCCGACCTCGTCCTCGACTCCTTCCTCTACTGATCCCTCAAAAGTCCTCATTATGGGTGTTGACGATTTTCGATTTTTGATACTTACTTACATTAAGAAAATAATACGGAGCGTATGGGATGAAACAGCGAATTCGTCTCGGTCTTGTCTGTCTCGCCAGGGAAACCTTCGACTTCAAAGCCGCCGAGGAGCTCTACGGGGACATCAGGAAGGATGTCGCCGGGCTGGAGGCGGTGGATTGGGAGATCGTGTCCGATCTCGTCATCTCCGTGGAGGATTCCAAGGCCGCCGCCGCCAGGCTCGCCTCGGCCAGGATCGATGCCCTGGTCTGCATTTCCGGCACCTTTCATCTGGGTCACCTGGTGCTGGAGCTGAGAAAGGCGGTTCCGGTGCCCATTCTCCTCTGGGGGCTGGACGAGCTTCCCTACAACGGGGGAAAGATCCGCCTCAATTCGGTCTGCGGCGTGAATCTCAACGCCTCCAATCTCTACAAGGCTGGCGTCGACGAGTACAGGGCAGTCGTCGGTCCGAAGATCGACGAAGCCTGGGTGGACGCGATCAGGGTCATGGTGGCGCTGAGGGATGCCCATGTCGGGCTTCTGGGCTACCGCGCCCATGGGTTCTTCAACCTCTCTCTGGACGATCCTTCCCTCTACGCGGCCACGGGAATCCTCGTGGATCACTACGAACTCTCCGATGTCCACGGCTTCAAGGTCGATCCGCGCGATGTGGAGAGGCGGGAAGCGCAGCTCCGTTCGATTTTCGAGGTATCGGGCGTCACCGGCGAGCAAGTGGCCAGGGTGGCCCTGCTTTCCGCCAAGTTCGACGGCTTCCTGGCCGCCAACAAGCTCGATGCCTTGGCCATCCGCTGCTGGCCAGAGTTTGCCCGGGACTTCGGCATATCTCCCTGCGCGGCCATGTCCCTCCTCCAGTCCGAAGGCAAGATTCTCGCCTGCGAAGGGGACCTGGAGGGAGCCCTCTCGATGATCATCCACAAGGCCATCGGCGCCGAAACCCCCTATCTCTTCGACTTTTCCCAGGTGGACCTAGCGCGGAACTTCGCGCTTTTCTGGCACTGCGGCGTGGCGCCATGCAACCTCTGGGACGGCTGCTCCGTCCGCTCGCTGGATACCTACTTTGCCGGCGGCAAGGGAGTGACCGCGGATTTCGTCCTCAAGACCGGCGAGCTCTCCATCACCAGGATCGACACCGCGCGGGGCAAGAGGAGGCTTTTCCTCCAGCGCGCCCGGGCCGTGCCCATGAAGAAGGAACTGAAGGGTACCTACATGAAGGCCGAATTCGACCGGCCATTGAAGGAAGTCCTGGACCTTGTGGTCAACAACGGGATCGCCCATCACGCTTCGGTGGTCTATGGCGATTTCATGGAACCTCTGCGGATCGCCGCCTCGATCCTGGGCTGGGAAATCATCGAGTGAAGGAGAAAGACATCATGGATGCCAAGGAACTGGGACGCCTGAAGGACGCTGCGAGGGAAATCCGCGCAAAGACAATCGACATGATCGGCTTTCTGGGGGTCGGACACATCGGCGGGGCTTTATCCATCGCAGACCTCTTGGCCCTTCTCTATTTCAGGGAGATGCGGGTCGATCCGGAGCGCCCGAGGATGGCTGAAAGGGACAGGCTCGTCCTCTCCAAGGGTCATGCCGGGCCGGCTCTCTACAGCGCCCTGGCCATGAAGGGTTTCTTCCCGGAAGCCTGGCTCCATACCCTCAACCTCGGGGGCACGAACCTGCCCAGCCACTGCGACAGGAACAGGACTCCGGGCATCGACATGACCACGGGTTCCCTCGGCCAGGGAATCTCGGCGGCTTGCGGCATTGCCCTGGCCAACAGGATGGACGGCAGGGATGTCTTCACCTACGCCATCATAGGCGACGGGGAATCGAACGAAGGCCAGGTATGGGAGGCTGCCATGTTCGCCGCCCACAGCGGACTGGACCGCCTCATCGCCTTCACGGACAGCAACAAGATGCAGATCGACGGCCTGACGGCCGACGTGCTCGGCATGGAGCGCCTCGAGGCCAAATGGTCGGCCTTCGGGTGGGAGACGGCCAGGGTGGATGGTCACGATATCGAAGCCATGGCCGAGGCGGTCGAAGCCGCCCGAATGCGCGCGAAGCCTGCGGCGGGGGGAAACGCGGCTAAAGGCAAGCCCACGATGGTCGTCCTCGACACGATCAAAGGGAAGGGCGCGGCCTTCTGCGAAGGGCAGGTGGGAAGCCACAACATGAATTTCGACTTTGAGACGGCCCGGAAGGCGGTCGCGGAACTCGGGCTATAGGGAAAGGAGCACAGGATGCCAGCCAAGGAAATGCGGGCGGTCTACGCCCAGACCCTCATGGAACTCGCCAAGGACGACCCCTCCATCGTCGTGGTGGAGGCCGATCTCATGCGCGCCACGGGAACCCAGCCCTTCAAGGCGGCCTACCCCGACAGGGCCGTGGACGTGGGCGTCGCCGAGGCCAACATGCTGGGCGTCGCGGCGGGACTGGCCGCCGAGGGGAAGATTCCCTTCGCCGCCACCTTCGCCTGCTTCGCCTCGAGGCGCGCCTTCGACCAGTTCTACCTCTCGGGTGCCTACGCGAGGCTTCCGGTCAAGCTCGTGGGCACCGATCCGGGTATCACCGCGGCCTTCAACGGCGGCACCCACATGCCCTTCGAGGACCTGGGAGTCATGAGGACGGTTCCGGGCATCGATATCATCGAGCCGTCGGATCCCGTGTCCCTCGCCGCTCTCGTACCCCTCCTCGCCCGATCCGGCAAGGTGGGGTATCTGCGCCTCCACCGCAAGGCCGTGGAACCTCTCTATCCCGAAGGCGAAAAGTTCGCCCTCGGCAAGGCCAAGCTCCTGAGGGAAGGGAAGGACGTTCTCATCGTGGCCCTCGGGGCTGTGATGGTGCCCGAGGCCCTCGCGGCGGCCAAAATGCTCGAAGCCGAAGGCATCGGCGCGGCCGTCATCGACGCGATCTCGGTGAAGCCTCTGGACGCCGAACTCATCGGCCGGTGGATCGGCGAGACGGGCGCGGTCGTCACCGCGGAAAACCACCAGCGCATCGGTGGACTCGGCTCGGCTGTCGCCGAACTCATCGCCGAGGGCGGCTTTTCAGGCGATTCGGGGCGGGCGGAAAAGCGGGGGCAGGTGGAGAAGCATGGGCAAGCGGGCCGGACGAAGTTGCCGAGGCTGGCGAGGGTCGGCGTGGCCGACGAGTTCGGCGAGGTCGGCACCCAGGATTGGCTCAAGGACAGATTCGGCCTCACGGCCGGGCATATAGCGGCCGCGGCTCGGGGCCTTCTCGGCTGAGGGTTCGCCGGCCCGGCAGCCGGTCCTGCAGCCGGGTTGGCGCCAGGATCGCTGCCAAGGCTGCGGTCCCGGCAGCCAGTATCCGGCAGGCGCGCGTCCTGCTGCCGCCAGCGTCGGAATTAATCATATACGCCTTTCACGAAGGCAAAGGAAACGACCATGAGAATCGCCATCGCGTCGGATCTTTCGGGCTTTCCCCTCAAGGAAGAGATCGTCGCCCACCTCAGATCGAAGGAAGGCATCGAGGTTCTCGACCTCGGCATACCGAGCGCCGAGAAACCCAGCCCCTATTTCGCCCAGGCGCCCCTGGTCTGCGGGGCCATCCGGCGCGGCGAGGCCGACCGGGGCATCCTCATCTGCGGCACGGGCCAGGGTATGGCCATCGTCGCCAACAAGCACAAGGGCATCTACGCCTGCGTCGTGGACGATATTTTTTCCGGCGAGCGGGCGAAGATAGTGAACAACGCCAACGTCATCACCATGGGCGGCTGGATCACGGCCCCCTTCCTGGGCAAGGAGATCGTCGATGCCTGGCTTTCCATGGCCTTCGCCCAGAAGATGGAATTCAAGAAAGACTTCCTCGCCAATGCCTTCGGCAAGGTGGTCGAGCTCGAAGCGGAGAATTTCAGATGAGCCCCGATGCAGATGCCGACGCCGACGCCGACAACGGCGCCCTGATAGCCGGACTTGTCGCCAGGGCACGGGCCGCCCAGGCGGTCGCCGCCTCCTGGAGCCAGAAGAGGCTGGACGAAGTTGTTTTTGCTGTCGGGTGGTCGGTCTACAAGGATGAGAATATCCGCGTGCTGGCGAGGGCGGCGGTGGATGAGACCGGCATGGGAGTCTACGAGGACAAGCTCACCAAGCACAAGAACAAGGTGATGGGCGTCCTGAAGGATGTCCGGGGCGCCAGGTCCGTCGGTCTCATGGAAGTGGACGAGAAGAAGGGAATTTGGAAATACGCCAAGCCCGTGGGCGTCGTAGGAGCCCTGGCTCCCGTCACGAATCCGACGGCTACCCCGGCCTCGAACGGTCTCTCCATCCTGAAAGGGGCCAACGCGGTCATTTTCGCACCCCACCCCAAGGCGAAGAACGCCACGAAGATGGCCTGCGACTTCATGCGGGCGGCCCTCGCGTCGGCGGGAGCTCCGGCCGACCTCGTCCAGTGCATCGAAGATCCATCGGTCGAGCTTACCGGAGAGCTCATGCGCCAGGTCGACCTCGTCGTCGCCACGGGCGGAGGGGCCATGGTCAAGGCAGCCTACTCCTCGGGCACGCCGGCCTTCGGCGTAGGCCCGGGCAACGCGGTCCAGCTTCTCTGCGAGGACGCCGACGCCGCGGATGCGGCAGCCAAGATATCCATGTCCAAATGCTTCGACAACGCGACCTCCTGTTCCAGCGAAAACACCGCCGTCATCCACCGTTCGGTCTATGCGGACTTTCTCACCGGGCTGAAGGCGAAGGGCGGCCACCTCTGTTCGGCCGAGGAAAAGTCCAGGCTCCGCGCCTGGCTCTGGGTCAGGGGAAAGAGCGGCGCCGAAGGCCTCAACCCCGCGGTCATCGCCCATCCCGCCGTCCGGATCGCCGCTGGAGCCGGATTCGATGTTCCCGGTGGAACACGATTCCTCATGGTCGAAGGAACCGAGGATATCGAAGGGGACAAATTCTTCCAGGAAAAGCTTTCCCCCGTACTCACCCTCCTCCCCTGCGGGAGCTTCGAGGAGGGCCTCTCCTTCCTGCGGCGCATCACCGATGCCTGCGGCACCGGCCATTCCTCGGGGATATTCACCTTCAGGGAGGACTATATCGGCAGGATGGGGGAGACCATGAAGTCTAGCCGCGTCATGGTCCGCCAGCCCATGGTGGCCGGCAACGGAGGGGCTTTCTTCAACGGCATGCCCTCCACGGTCACTCTCGGCTGCGGCACCTGGGGCGGAAACATCACCACGGAGAATATCCACTGGAGGCATTTCATCAACGTGACCTGGCTCTCCAGACCCCTGGAGCCGAGCCGCCCCTCGGACGAGGAAATCTTCGGAGAAGTCTGGGGGAAATTCGGCCGCTAGGCCGGGAGGGCTCATGAAGCTGCACGAATACCAGGCCAAGGAAGTCTTTTCCAAGGCGGGAATCCCGATCCCCAGGGGCAGGATCGCCCTGAGCGAAGCCGAGGCTGTCGCCGCGGCGGAAGAAATCGGCTTTCCCTGCGTCCTCAAGGCCCAGGTCCTCCGGGGAGGCAGGGGCAAGGCCGGTCTCATCC
>CAZRYP010000165.1:0-5885 GCA_964604295.1 uncultured Treponemataceae bacterium | reverse complement strand
ATAGTCCCGGTCCCTCCCGAAAGCCCCGTCGTCTCCAGGTCGAAGAAGGAAAGCCCGCCGTAGGGAATGGAACCGGGAGCCTCGGGATCCAGGCCCCGCCTTTGCCTCAGCCGCTGGTTGGCGAAATGGGCGGAGTCGAATCCATCCTCCCCGGAGCCCTCGAGGAAGAGGCCGGTCTCCATGGTCCTCGCGTAGGTGTGGGGGGCGATCCTGTCCCAGCCGGGAAGGAAGTTCTCCCTCCCGGGAACCGCCGGCTTCCTCCCCTGCCTGTCGCCTGTCCTGCCGTCGGGCCTGCTGCAGGGCTCCGGTCCGGGCATCCCCATTTCCGAAGCCTTGAGCAGTCCCAGCTCTCTCAGGCGGGACAACCTCCCCTTCATGGACGGCATCCTCTTCCCCCGCGCTTCAGCGGTCGCCGGGGCTAAAGCCTTGACTTCCGCTGAGGCGGGCGAGGAGTTCGCGGACCAGGGTCTTGTATCCCGATCCCGCCTTCCCTTCCGTTTCCACGAGATCGGCGCCTATGCAGGAGGGGCAGCCGCCCTTGCAGGGGCAGCCGCCGAGCCTTTCGAAGGCCGCGAGCATCAGGGCGTCGAGCTTGTCCGAAAGCGCTTCCGAGAGTCCGGTTCCGCCGGGGTACTTGTCGTAGAGGTAGATGGCAGGCATGGAGAAATGCGGATCCCTTACCCGTTCCGAAACGCCTATGTCCCGCGGATCGCAGAGCACGAAGGCGGGAGCGAGGGACTTGAGGAGGCGCGCGGCGCCGACGAGGACGGCCGCCGCCGTGGCGGGATCGAGCCGGGCGATGTAGGAACCGGCAATGCTCTCCTTGGGCAGGAGAAGCATGAGGGACCTTGTCTGCATCTCCTCGGCCGGAAGGAAGATTTCCCCGAATCCGACATTCTCGTGGGTATGGAAGCGGAGCTTCTTGAATTTTTCGGCCTGGCTCCTCACGAGGACATCGCCTACGGCATAGGCGAAGCGCAGCGATTCCGCGGGCTCCGAACGCTCGTCCTCGGTGAGGACTTCCAGGTCCGTCTTCACCACGGCGTCGGTCCAGTAGTCCAGGTCCTTGCGCTCGACATGGCAGACCCTGTTGGCGATGTCCAGCTTCTTCACGATGTACTGGACGCCCAGATGGATGTAGACCGCGTTGTCGAAGATGAGTTCCTTCGCGCTCGGCCTGTCCATCTCCCCGATGACCCGGCTGCCGCCGCCCGTGACATCCACGATCACGATATTGTCCGCGGTGGCCGAGCGGAGGGAAATCTTCTCGCTGGGGTAGCCCTCGTCCGACCAGTACCAGCGGCCACCCGTCAGCCTCACCGCCCCCTCCTCCTCGAGCAGGGAGAGGGCTTCGGCCGTGAGTTCGGCCCTGTCCGCTTCCAGCGGGCCTCCCCCAAAACCTTCCCCTTCGGCGAAGGGCAGCTCGAAGGCGGCGCATTTGGCATGATCCATGAAGATGTAGGGATTGTCCGGATCTATCCTGGCCTGCTCGGGGGTCCGTGAAAGGAAATACTCGGGATGCCGGGCGAAGTACTGGTCCAGGGGGGAAGCCGAGGCCACGAAGACGGCCACCGACGCGGCTCCCCTCCTCCCGGCCCTGCCCGCCTGCTGCCAGAAGGACGAGGTGCTTCCCGGATAGCCCGCCATGACGGCCGCCCCAAGTCCTCCAATGTCTATCCCCAATTCCAGGGCGTTCGTGGACACCACGCCCTGGATCGTGCCTTCACGCAAACCCTTCTCGATCGCGCGGCGCTCGGAGGGGAGGAGGCCCGAACGGTAAGGGCTCACCTTTATCCTCTCGTTCTCGTTGTGGGGATTCGCGAGGCTCTGGTTGATGTAGCTGGCTATGAGCTCCACCTTCAGCCGCGAGCGCGCGAAGAGAATCGTCTTGACTCCCAGCCTGAGGAGCTCGAGGGCGATCCTCTGGGATTCCGTGGCGCTGCTCTTCCTCACTCCCTGGACGGGATCGATTATCGGGGGATTGTAGAACACGATGGTCTTCTCGCCGGAGCCCGAGCCGTTGTCGTCGACAAGGACGGCGGGCTCTTCGACGAGGGCTTCGGCCAGCTCCCGTGGGTTGGCTATCGTGGCTGAGCAGAAGATGAAGGAGGGCGAGGCTCCGTAGAATGCCGCGATGCGCTTGAGACGCCTCAACACATTTCCCACATGGCTGCCGAAAACGCCCCTGTAGCTGTGCATCTCGTCGACCACGATATACTTGAGGCCGGAGAAAAAGCTGATCCATTTGGCGTGATTGGGTAGTATCCCTGAATGCAGCATGTCCGGATTGGTGATGACAATCCTCCCCGAGGACCTGGCGGCTGTCCTGAGCGAGGCGGGAGGATCCCCGTCATAGGTGTGGATCTTCACGGGCAGGGCGCCGCCCAGCGCCACTTCGTTGAGCTCGGCCTGCTGGTCCTGGGAGAGGGCCTTGGTGGGAAAAAGGTAGAGTGCCCTGGCCGACTCGTCCTCGAGGAGGGCCTGGACCACGGGGAGATTGTAGCAGAGCGTCTTGCCCGAGGCGGTGGGCGTGACGACCACGAAATTCCGTCCCGAGCGCGCGAGGTCGTAGCACATGGCCTGGTGGGTGTAGAGGGTCGAGATGCCCCGGGAGGCCAGGGCGGCGGCGAGGGGCGGCGCGAGGTCGCCGGGAAGCGCGGCGAACCGGGGCGTCCGGGATTCGAGCTTCCTGACCCAGGATACCTCCCCTTGCTCCCCTAGCCAGGAGAGAAAGGGCACCAAGAATTCTGTGGCGGATTTCTTCATCATGGGCTATACTTTACACACGCCGGGCGCCTGGGTAAACAGATGTGTATATATTTCATCCGCCTCGCGCGTGAAAGAGGAGCTCATGCACAAAGTATTGTCGATCGTTCTCGGCGGAGGCAAGGGCACTCGTCTCTACCCCCTGACCAAGGAAAGATCCAAACCGGCAGTACCCTTCGGCGGCAAATTCCGCATCGTCGACATCCCCATCTCCAACTGCATCAACGCCGGATTCAAGAAAATCTACATCCTGACCCAGTTCAACTCGGCCAGCCTTCATCTGCATATTTCCAGATCCTACAGTTTCGACAATTTTTCGGGCGGATTCGTCGAGATCCTCGCCGCCGAGCAGACCCCCGTCCATTCGGGCTGGTATGAAGGCACGGCCGACGCCGTGCGCAAGAACCTCATCCATTTCAGGCCCCAGAATCCCAGCCATTACCTCATCGTCTCTGGCGACCAGCTCTACAGGATGAACCTGGGCGACATGTTCAGGAAACACCTCGAATCCAAGGCGCGCCTCACTATCGCGGGCACCATGGTGGACAGGGAGACGGCCGGCGCCCTCGGCATCATCAAGGCGGGAAGGGATTCCTTCATAGAGTCCTTTATGGAGAAGCCGGGTCCCGTGAAGGACATCTCGGGATTCAGGCTCCCCGCGGAAATCAGACCAGGATCGGCCTCGCCCGAAAAGGAATTCCTCGCCAGCATGGGCATCTACATTTTCGACGCCTCCCTCATGGAGGAGGCTCTCGCGGGCGACGCCAACGACTTCGGCAAGGAGGTCATCCCCGATATCCTCGCCAGGGAGAGGATCAATGCCTATCTCTTCGACGGCTACTGGGAGGACATAGGAACGATCAAGAGTTTCTACGACGCGAACATCCAGCTGACGGACATAAACCCGAAGTTCAATTTCTACGAGGAAGAGAATCCCATCTACACGCACAACAGGAACCTTCCCGCATCCAAGCTCAACTACTGCACGCTCAACCAGGCCCTGGCCACCGACGGCTGCATCATCACCAACGCTTCCATCTCGCGTTCGATCGTGGGCATTCGCACGATCATCGAATCGGGAGCCAGCCTCGACGGCGTCGTGTGCATGGGCGCCGACCGCTACGAGACCGAAGAGGAGAAGAAGCGCAACGCGGGAAAGGGCATACCCAACATCGGCATAGGCGGGGGCAGCATACTGAGGCGGGCGATAATCGACAAGAACGCGAGGATAGGAGCCAACTGCAGGATCGGGATAGACAACCTTCCCCGCGCGGAGGGGGAATACCCCACCCATTACGTCGTGGACGGAGTCATTGTCATTCCGAAGAACATGGTCGTCCCGCCGGGCACATCGATCTAGGGATCGGCCCTTTTCGGGCCGGCCCGAAGGCCATTCAGCCGGTTATGAGACTCATCGCCTCGTCCAGCTCAGGGTCCTTGGACAGGTAGTGCTCCCGGGCTTCCTCGGCCGTCAGGCCGACCAGCTCATGGCTCATGTAGTGTATCCAGGTTTCGTCCTCGGGCGTCCTGACCTCGACCTTCCGGCACCAGTAGTCGGGATGGATGGGAAGGGTATCGGGAAGATAGTCGCGAACCTTGTAATCGTGCACGGCCACCTTGATGTTGTCCCGGGAAAGGCCCCTCTGCATAATCACCTTGGTGAGATAGTTGATCGTCCGGCCGGAGTCGTACACGTCATCCACGAGAAGGACCTTGTCGCCTCCCCTCAGAAAATCGGGACTGTAGGTCCATCCGTCTATTTTCACTTCTTCCTGGGTGCTCACGTCGGTATAGGAGCGGGCGACGACGGCGGCATAGAAGACCGGCCTTCCCTCGCCTCGGATGAACTTGAAATACTCGCTGATGACATTTCCCATATAGGCGCCTCCCCTGAGGGAGACATAGATGATGTCCGGGACGAAACCATCCTTGTAGATGCGGTATGCCAGCTTCATGGCATTGTTTCTGATAGTGTCGTAGGGAACGAACTCTTTGTGCATCTGGGCCTCTCGGGAAAGGATCCTCGTCCCGTGGCGGAGCCGCGAGCGAATTAAAGCCGAAGCCCGGGGATGCCCCGGGCTTCGGCTTGGCATCGGAAAGACTGGACTATACTATCAGTTCTTGTTAAAAGCAAGTGTGTCCACGATCTGGTCTTCCCTGACGAGGGTGAAGCTCAGTTTCTTGACGCCCGGGTCGTTGAGCATCGCATAGAACCAGATGAGCCCTTCCACCTTTTTGTCGTTCACCTTGAGTATGATGTCCCCAGCCTTGAGCCCCATCACCGATGCCGGGCTCTTCGCGATGACATCGGTCACGATGATGCCGCCCTTGGCCTTTTCCGGCACCTTGGACTTGTCCACCGATTCGGAGTCGAGCGAAATCACCGAGAGGCCGGGGAAGAGATCCTTGTTGTTGCTCGCGACGTTCTTGTCCCTCAGGTCTATCTTCACCTTGAGATTCACCTTCTTGCCGCCCCTGATCACCTCTATGTCGGTGGTCGTCCCGGCGGGAATATCGCCCACCTTGCGGACCAGTTCGTCCTGGGACTTGATATCCGTGCCGCCTATGCTCGTGATGAAGTCCCCCGGGAGGATCCCTCCCTTGGATGCCGGGCCGTTCAGGTAGACATGGGCCACGAAGGCGCCCTTCTTGCCTTCGATCCCGAGTTCCCTGGACGTGACCTTGTCGAATCCGATATTGAGGAGGCTCACTCCCAGCCACCCGTACTGTATGCCCTTGTGCTGGATGAAATCGTCGATGGCGCCCTTTATGTTGTTGATGGGGATGGCGAAGCCCAGCCCTACCGAGCCTCCCGTGGGAGAGGCGATCCAGGTATTGATGCCGACGACCTCGCCCCTGATATTGACGAGGGCACCTCCGGAGTTGCCCTTGTTGATCGCCGCGTCCGTCTGGATGAAGTCGTTGATGTTGCCGCCGGGGCCGCCGTTCCTGCCCACCGCGCTCACTATTCCTGCCGTGACCGAGGACACCAGTCCCAGGGGGCTGCCCAGGGCGATGGCCCAGTCGCCGACCTGTATCCTGGAGGAATCCCCGAGCCTGGCCACGACGATGTCCGGATCGTTGGTCTCGAATTTCACGAGAGCGACGTCCTTGCGCTC
>CAZRYP010000164.1:0-5903 GCA_964604295.1 uncultured Treponemataceae bacterium | reverse complement strand
CCTCTCCGACGAAGCCTCGGTTCTCACGGGTTCCATCGGCATGCTGCCTTCCGCGAGCCTGGGAGCGCCTTCGGCGCCGGCCGGAGCGGCCGGTCCCGCCGGTGCGGCCGGTGTCGCCGGGAAGGGCGCGAAGGCGAAAACCCGCGGACTCTACGAGCCGATCCACGGCTCGGCTCCCGACATCGCGGGCAGGAACCTGGCGAATCCCCTCGGCACCATACTCTCGGCCGCCATGCTGCTGAGGTATTCCCTGGGGCTGGAAGCCGAAGCCTCGGCTCTCGAAGGGGCGGTGGCCGCCGTCCTGGACGCGGGCTTCAGGACTGTCGACATTGCCGCCAACGCCGCAGACAGGATCGTCGGCACAGTCGAAATGGGGACGGCCATCGTCCGGGAGTTGCATAAAACTTGAGCCAGAAGGCGATCATGATAAATATAAATAATTATAATATAATAAAATAGTTTGACTCTATCTCGTCTCCTCATTATTGTTTACCAATCTAGTCATGATTAGATGAGGAGACTCTTATGAAACGTGCCCGCACCGGTCCGGTCAGAGCGAAGGCGTTTGCATGGGTAATGGCTGTTGCGGCAGTTGTCGCGTTGGCATCGTTCACGGGATGCAATTCCCTGAGCCTGGAGGATGCGGCGGTCATTTACGACGGCAACGGGAGCACGGCCGGAAGCGTGCCTGTCGATTCCATGGTCTATCTTCAGAACATGAATGTCACGGTGCTGGGCAATCCCGGTACTCTCGTCCGGACAGGATACAGCTTCAAGGGCTGGAATACCGATTCAGCAGGTACGGGCACCGTCCGGATACCCGGGTCCCTCTTCGCCATCGGCGCTGCCGATGTCGTGCTGTACGCGAAATGGGGCACGGCCGACATCGCCATGATCGATGTACCGGGAGGAAGCTACATGATGGGCTCCCCCTATGACGGAGAGGCGTACAACGAGGAACAACCCTACCATTCGGTGACCCTCGAGGCCTTTCTGATGGGAGAGACGGAGGTGACCCAAGCTCAATACCTGGATGTCGTCGGGTCCAATCCTTCCTATTTCGCCGCGGGACCGGATAATTCCAGCCTTCCTGTGGAACTGGTATCCTGGTACGATGCGGTGGAATTCAGCAACGCCATGAGTCAAATCCAAGGATTCGAGGTTGTCTATACCGTCACGGACAGGGTCTATGTATCCGGACAAATCGACTCGGCGACGGTTGTCGCCGACATGTCCAAAAACGGTTACCGCTTGCCGACGGAGGAAGAATGGGAATATGCGGCGCGGGGAGGCGATGGCAGTCCGGGCGCCTTCGTGTATTCCGGATCCGATACTATCGGTGACGTCGCATGGCATTGGGCCGTCTCCGAGTATGTCACCCACCAGGTCAAGGTATTGGCTCCGAATGGACTGGGGCTTTACGACATGTCGGGGAACGTGTGGGAATGGTGCCAGGATTGGCTGGTCAGCTATGATCCCGCGGCGGCGGACAATCCCATGATTCCGGCGCCGACAATGCGCGTGTACCGCGGCGGAAGTTATATGGACCTCCCCGCCGATGTCCGCAATGCCCACAGGACCGGGGGCCAGCCAAAACTCAGGGGGGCCAATAACGGTTTCCGCCTCGTGCGCCGTCCCGGAGGCTCGGCTCTGTAGTAGGCGGGAGGATGCAAGCCTGGCCTAGAGACCAGGCTGATCCCGCCCCGGGACGTAGGGGCATCCGGGCGCCGGAAAAGCGCCCGGCGCGGGGAGCCTTGAATCGCGCCACCCACGCCACCCACGCCACCCACGCCCCGCTGGATCGTCAGGCCTTATACCAGAGTGTCCTATTGATTCTCAGGCCGCAGGTTCCCCCCTCGCGCGGCCCTTTCGCGTGTCGCGGCTTCTGCACGCGGAGCTCGGCCGACCCCGCCTCGAGCTTGTAGTCGATGATATCCCCGAGATAGGTCCTGCGTGCGACGCGGGCTTCGAATACCGGCGCAAGACCGCCGGGCGCCCCGCCTCCAGGCGTCCCGTCCCCGCGCGAATCCGCGAAATCTATGTCCGACGGCCTGCACGCGAGAAGGGCTTTGGGACCGAGGTCGCCCGGCGCGGCGCGGTTCACCGACACGGCTACTCCCGGAATCCTCGCCTCATGCCCCGAGATGTCCACCTGGACGAAATTGGACAGCCCGATGAAGGAAAAGACGAATCTGTTGGCGGGCTTGTCGTATATGTCCAGGGGTTTGCCGACCTGCTGCACCACGCCATGGTCCATGACGAGCATCCGGTCCGAAAGGGCCATGGCCTCCGCCTGATCGTGAGTGACGTAGATGATCGTGAATCCGAACTTCTTCTGGAGGTCTTTGATCTCGAAGCGCATCTCCTCCCTGAGCTTGGCGTCCAGGTTGGAAAGGGGCTCGTCCAGGAGCATCACCTTGGGGTTGATGGCGATGGCCCTCGCCAAGGCGATGCGCTGCTGCTCCCCTCCCGAGAGCTTGGCAGGATACAGTCCCTCCCTGTGGGTGAGGCCGGTGCTCTGCAGGGCCATCTTCACGCGCGCCGCGATCTCGTCCTTGGGCCGATTGCGGATCAGCAGGGGAAAGGCCACGTTGTCGCGCACCGTGAGGTGGGGCCAGACGGCGAAGGCCTGGAAGACCATGCCGAAATCCCTCTTCTCCGGCGGCAGGTAATATTTCTTGAAGCTGGATGAGAAGGTTTTCCCGTCCACCGAAAGCTCGCCTTCGTCCAGGTCCTCGAAGCCTGCTATCATGCGCAAGGTTGTCGTCTTCCCGCATCCCGAAGGACCGAGAAAGGAAAAACATTCTCCCTTTTCCACTTCGAGGTTCAGTTTGTTCACCGCGATGACCTCGCCGAAGCGTTTTGTCACGTCCACCAGTTTCAGCTGCGCCATCGTCTCACTCCTCCACCTTCGCCCTGGGTTTGTCCAGCTGGGCCAGGAATTTCCTTATGACCGTCTCGCCCACGAAGATGATGACCAGGGCTATGGAGGCGAGGGCGGCCGCCCGCACCGTCTCGCCGTCCTCGTTGAGCGCGTAGATCGCCACGCCTATCGTCCTCGTGGTCGGCCCGTAGAGGAGGACCGAAGTCGTCAATTCCCTCAGGGCGGGCAGGAAGATGAGGAAGAAGGCGCTTATCATGCCCGGCTTGATGAGGGGTATGACGATGTCCTTCAGGCTCTGCCAGTGGGTCGCTCCGCAGGCCCGGCTTGCCTCTTCCAGGGAATCCGAGACCTGGGAGAGGGATGCCGAGTTGGACTTGATCGAGAAGGCCATGTACCTGGCTATGTAGGCCACGAAGATGATCCAGGGCGTGTTGTAGATATTGATGCCGAACCTGCCGCTCCAGGTGAGTATCACGCCGAGGGCTATGACCGTGCCCGGCAGGGAGAAGGGGAGGACGCCGAGGAACTGGAGGAAGAATTTGCCCCTCACCTTCATCTTGACTATGACGTAGGAGATCATGGTGCCCGCGAGCATGGTCACGAAGGCCGCGCCCAGCGAGAGGTAGATCGAGTTCCAGATCGCGTCCTTGGTCATTTTCCACTGGAATATCTTGATGTAGTTGCCCCAGGTCATATTCTTGAGCTGGAAGGTCAGGCCGTAGGTCTTGAGCCCCCCTACCATGAATATCGTGACGGTGGGCAGGACGACCGTGACGAGGATGTAGATGACGCTGATGACGAGAAGGGGGATCTTGAGGCCCCTGAGCTTGAGGACCATGGGGCGCATGCTCTTGCCGGCGATGATCTGGTACTGTCCCTTCTTGAGAAGGATGTCCTGGAGTTTGAGGATGAGGGCCGCCGAGATGACGAGGATGGCCGAGAGTATGGTGCCGACGCGTATGGCGTCGAAGGAGCCTCCCGAGGCATAGATCCGTTCGTAGATCTTGGTCGGAATGTTGTAGATGCCTTTTTCCGTGCCGAGGATGGAAGGCACGCCGAAGTGGGAAAGGGAATAGAGCGCCACCAGGAGGGCGCCGGAGAGGATCGAGGGCATGACGAGAGGAAGGGTGATCTTTCGGGTGATCGTGCCCAGGCCCGCGCCCGAGATGCGGGCGGATTCCTCGAGTGTGGGATCCATGCGCTCCAGGGCGCCGGCCACCTGGAGGAAGACGAAGGGGAAGAGGTACATGGACTCGATGGCTATGATGCCGCCGAGGCTCATGATGTCGATGGGAGCCCGCTCGAGGCCGAACATGGCCATGAAGAGCTTGTTGATATAGCCCGCCCGCGAGGAGAGGAGGACTTTCCACGCGAGCGCCCCGATGAAGGAAGGCAGCATGAAGGGCACGAGGAAGAGCGCTTTCATGGTTTTCTTGAACGGCAGATCGGTGCGGGCGACGAGCCACGCGAAGAAGGTGCCGATGGCGGTGGACACGATGGTCGTGCCCGTCGCTATCTGCATGGAATTCCACAGGGCCTGGTACGTGTCGGGGTCGGAGAGAATCTTCATTACTCCGGCGATGTTGAACTTCCCGTTCTCGAAGAAGGCGGTGATGAGTATGAGGATGACTGGCACGGCGACGACGATGACCAGGACCAGAAGGGAGAAAACGAGGACCAGATTGGCCGTGTTGAGTTTCTTGCCCATCGTCATCGCACTGCCTCCCCGTTTTTTCCGAACCATCTCAGTCCGGCGAACCTGATGCCGCAGCCGCGGCCTTCCTCGATGATCATGTCCCTGGCGAGGGCTTCCTCGGTCTGGATCTGCGCGCGCAGCTGCACGCCCCCCACGTCCAGGAGGAAATCCACGATGGGGCCGAGGAGGGAGAGCCTGAGCACCCTGGCGGGAAGACTGTCGGCGGCGGAGGCGTCCCGGTCCAGAAGAATGTCCATGGGCCTGCATCCCGCCTTTCCCGAACCGTCCGGGAAGGCGGCGGGTGGAGACAAAGGTATGCGGAGAGGTTCTCCGGCCGAAACCTTGCCTGTCGAGATCCAGGCCTCGCCGTCCCGGATTTCGAAGGGAATGTAGTTCGGTATGCCCAGGAACTGATGGACGAACTCGTCGACAGGGTACTCGTAGACCTCGTCCGGTTCGCCCGTCTGCCGGATGCGCCCTTCGGAATCCATGATGGCCATCCTGTCGGAGATCGCGAGGGCGACTTCCTGGTCGTGGGTCACGTAGAAGATCGTCGTGCCGGTCTTTCGCTGGAGCTCCTTGATCTCGAAGCGCATTTCCTCGCGGAGGTTGGCGTCGAGGTTCGTGAGGGGCTCGTCCAGGAGCATGACCGCGGGATTGGTCACCAGGGCGCGCGCCAGGGCGACCCTCTGCTGCTGTCCTCCCGACAGCTGGTAGGGATAGCGATTCGCGAGGCCCCTGAGTCCGACCTGTTCGATGGCATTCCTCACGTCCTCGGCGATTTTCTCCTTCGACATTTTGGCTATTTCGAGGGGATAGGAGATGTTTTCGTGGACAGTTTTGTGGGGCCACACCGCGTAGTCCTGGAAGACGACACCTATGTGCCTCTCCTCCGGCGGAAGGGCATGTTCCGCGTCGGCCGCCACCTTGCCGCCGATGCTCACGGTTCCCTCGTCAGGCGTTTCAAAGCCCGCGATGAGCCGGAGAATGACCGTCTTTCCGCAGCCGGAAGGGCCGAGGAGGGTAAAGCATTCTCCCGATCGTATGGTGAGGTCGAGACCGTCGAGCACCTTTCGGGCGCCGTAGGATTTCGACACTCCCGACAGCTGAAGATCAGCCATGCTGGGTTCTCCTTGTGTGAAAGGGATGCGGCGGGCATGGAAGTCCTGCTCGCGGCGTTTTCGTGCCGTACATGGGGCGGGAGCCGGAAGTTTTTCTCTTTCCGGCCCCCGGAAAGGACTTACTTCTTCTGCATTATGGCGGTGAACTTGTCGATGGTGGCCTGCTTTTCGACCATGAGCTTGAGATAGTCTATCTTCATGG
>CAZRYP010000163.1:0-5919 GCA_964604295.1 uncultured Treponemataceae bacterium | reverse complement strand
CGGATCAGGTCGATGCCGCCCTTCTCGATATCCACACGGATTTCCGACGCCCCCGCGTCGATGGCGTTGTCGATGAGTTCGCGGAGGGCCGAGGCCGGTCTGTCTATCACTTCCCCCGCGGCGATGAGGCGGGAAGTTTCGGGGGCCAGGATATGGATGCGTGCCATTGCTAGAATATAGCCGTTACGGGGATATAAAAAAAGGACGCCTCCGGGGGAGGCGTCCAGATTCGTGCGGATGTCGGCCGCGGGCCGGCTGGCGGGGAAATGCCCGCCGCAGCTAGGTCAGAACCGGAACCGTGTCTCGATGGTGATGCTGGGCATCATCTCTATGCCCTTCATCGGGTCGGCCGAGTCCACGTAGACCACATTGCCGTCGGCGTTCCTTTTCGCGATCGCCTTGAAGATCACCCCGACCGCGAGATTGGGCGTGCTCGGTATCGGAATCTCGATTTCGCCCGCGAAGGCCGTCTTCTCGTCGAAGAAGGTGAAGCTGTCATCCACGATCGAATTCACGAGGCCCCATTTGTCGTAATAGACGGCTCCCGCGACATCGACGATGGGTATGAGCCCTTTCTTGATGACGATGCCCGCGTGGAACTCATCGTCCGCGTCGTCGAGGGAGAAACCGGCTTCGGGCGAGAAGGGCCACATGTAGCCGGCGAGGAGGGTGAGCTTATCCTTGAAGAGGGAGAAGCCGGCTTCGCCGTAGATGCCCATCACCGTCGGCGCCTCGGAAATGTCCTCCGAGCCGTCGAGATAGCCTATGTACTTCTGGACATAGATGGACCTGCTGCGCTCGTAGGTGGAATCGAAGAACGAGGGCTTGAATATACCCGTAAAGTACCGGTACTCCAGCCTCCAGTCTATGAAGAGCACGTTGCCGAGGAAGCCTGTGGCGGCTCCCCAGTTCCTGGGTCCCCCGTCCCACACGAGGTCGGTCTGCAGGCCGCCGGAGATGTCGCCGGTCGCACCGACGTTGGGGCTTGCAAAGCCGGTTTTTACATAGGGCAGGGTGACGGAGGCGTCGGCGAAGGCTCTTAAGCTGAGGATTTCGTTGGACTTGATGATGGGAAGGTCGAGATCGACGCCCGTGCCGATGAAGACGAAGTTGTCGGCCGCGGCGTCATATGCCGTTCCCGCGAGGTCTCTCGATGCGGCGAGGTCGGCCACGCCGGAGATGCCGAACGCCAGCTTGGATTGCTTGATGGGCCGGAAATACAGTCGGGCGCCGAAGATTTCCGGCACCGGAAGGTCGTTGGCCAGGGCTTCGAAGCCGAAGCTTCCGAAATCGATGCCCGTGTTGACGCCCGTGCGCCTGATGCTGGGGAAGTCGCTGTCGTTGCGGTAATTCCTCATGATGAGGCCGTGGCCTATGGTGAGGTCGTGGAGGTTGCCCACCTTGAGGAAGAAGGGATCGTCGAGAGGCTGGCCGTACTCGAGATACTTGATCTTGAGGATGATGTCGGAAGCCACGTCGAGGATGCCGTCCACGGTGCCGTTGGCTGTGCCCCAGTACTGAGCGCCGAAATCCCATTCGTTGTTGCCCCCCGGCTGGTACCAGGATGTGGGATTGAAGAGGTCGTCCTTGTAGATGACGGGCAGGTAGAGGCCGAGCTTCACCTTTCCCATGCGGACTTCGGGCGAGAGGACGACCTTGGAGTAGGAATCTCCGTCTATGGTGACGGAGCCGATTTCCATGCCCATGTTCTCGCGCATCCATTTCAGGACAGCAGCGCCGGGACCGCCGGCCTGGGCGACGACAGCCGCAGGCGCGAGAAGAGCGAGCAGCAGGATGAACGTCATGATTCGTTTCATGTTTTGCCTCCCAATCCGGCTCAGAAGCGCACCGAGGCGCTAAGAGAAGAACTCACGTCCCAGTCGTCGACGGACGGATCCCAGCGGTATGCGTAATTCAGCGTGAGGACGGTGGCTCCCGTCTTGTAGTTGACGGCAAGCCCGATCACCGCGTCGGTGGGGTCCACGAGGTCGCTGAAGAAGGCGGCGTCCTGCCTCCCTATGAAGTACTTCTCGTATCCGCCCTCGAAGGAGAGACCGCCCAGCATCCCTTCGCCCAGGACGAGGGAGCCCTTGAGATGGGGATAGGCCGCGCTGTTCTCGTTGTCGACCGCGGGAATGGCCGCGAAGGGACCGTCGAGGAGGGCTCCGAAGGTGATCTTTTTATTGAAGAGCTCGAATCCCAGGCTTGCGAGCCATCCCGCCTGGAAGTCGCCGGGCGTTGTCCCGTCCACGTAGGCGAAGCGGTCGGCCCTGTAGAGATCGTAGTTGGCGTCGTAATAGGCGGGGAGGAATCCTTCCTGGAGATAGCGGATCTGGGCTCCGTACTTGATGAACCCGATCAGCTTGCCGCCGATTCCCGTGATGGCGCCCATGGCGCCGTTCATTTCGCGGGCGCCTTCCACGAAGGCAGTGAGGGACAGAGCCTTGCCGCTGATGATGGGTATGGTCAGGTCGGCTCCCGCCACGTAGATCAACCCGGATGCGGGGTATGAGGGATAATTGGCCGGATCGGTGTAGAGGAGAGGATCCTGGTCGACGACGGCAGTCGCTCCGATCTGCACCCTGCCGAGGATTGTGGAGCCGAGGAACGCAAGGGGCCTCAGGTAGACGCGTCCGCCCACGACATCGAGTCTGGCGAGGTTTCCCGTCAGGGCTTCGAAGCCGACATAGGGAACCTTGAATATGGCACCGTCGACGCCCAACTGCAGGCCGAAGAGCCTTCTGTCGGGGAGGAACCGCGTGTTGGCGTAATCGGATATGATCAACCCGTTGCCGAGGGTGAAATCGGCGATGGAACCGAGCTTGACGTAGAAGGGGTCTATGCCCCGCAGGCCGTAGCGTACGTACATGATCTTCGGGAGATAGACATCGAATACCGTCTGGCCGTCCTGGGGTATCCAGTCGGGAGAGTAGATCCTGACGGGGGATGAAGAGCCCTCGGGATAGAGCTGGAACCTGAACGTCAGGTCCAGGCCCACGCCGAATTTCCCAAGCGACAGGTCGGGCTGGAATCCCAGCTTCGACCAGCTCGTGAAGGTGGTGGGATCGTCGGGATCGGGCAGGAGGTCGGAGCCCAGATTCATGCCAGCCGAGAAACCCTGCTCTGGAGTGCCGGATTCCTGCGCCGATAAGGGTAGAATCAAGGCGATGAGTGCGAGGACAAGCAGAAGTCGCTTCATTGTTGATGAGCCTCCTTGAGGGGCGATGTGCGCCACGCGCCAATTTTCCTACGGCTAGTATATACTACCGATTCCGCGAATGCACGGTTGCAATCGATTTTTTTGACGAAAGCGGGGCGGCTTTTCGGCATTCCGGAAGGATATCCTTGCCGGAAATTGGCAAATTATGTACTGTGCAGGTAGTCGAATCCGCGAGGGGGTCATCACATGGATTTTTTCGAGCGAATCGAGGAGCAGGCAAAGAGCAAGGGCACCAGCCTCTGCATCGGTTTGGATCCGTATTTCAGCCGTGAGGAGAGGGCCACGCGAGGGGACGAGGCTTGCCTCGAAGCGGCGATCGCGATGAATCTCCGGGTGATCGACGCCACCCATGCCTACGCGGCATGCTACAAACCCAATATCGCCTTCTACGAAGCCTTCGGACCGGCCGGAATGGCTGTGCTGAAGCGGACCCTCGGGGCCATACCGGAGGGGATTCCCGTCATACTCGACGCCAAGCGCGGCGACATAGACTCCACCGCCCGCGCCTACGCGGACGCCCTTTTCGGCGAGCTTGGGGCAGACGCCGTCACCTTAAGCCCCTACATGGGCAAGGATACGGTGGAGCCCTTCCTCGCCTGGGAGAAGAAGGGTGTGTTCATACTCTGCAGGACAAGCAATCCGGGTGCCGGAACCTTCCAGGACCTTTCGGTCGCCGGTGAGCCGCTCTACCTGCGCGTCGCCAGGGAGGCTTCCTCCTGGTCCGACAGAGTGGGTCTCGTCGTCGCCGGAAATGATGCGGAGGCCTTGGCCCGAGCGCGCGCCGCCGCGCCGCGCGCATGGTTCCTGGCTCCGGGCATCGGTGCCCAGGGCGGGAAGGCCGACGAGGCCATGCGCGCGGGCGCCCGCGACGACGGCGCCGGCATCCTCGTGGTGGCCGCCAGATCCGTCGCGGGCGCCGCCGATCCCGGCGCGGCGGCGCGCTCCCTTCGCGACGAGATGAACCGCGCCTCGGCCGAAGCCCGTTCCGCCAGGGCGGCCCTTCCCGGCTGGACGCCGGACAAGGCCGGACAGGAGGCCCTCAAGGACAGGCTCGTGCGCCATCTCATCGACACAGGCTGCTTCAGGCTCGGTGATTTCGTCCTGAAAAGCGGCAAGAAAAGCCCCTTCTACATCGACCTTAGGCGGCTCATTTCCAAGCCACAGGCCCTGGAAGCCGCCGGCCAAGCCTATGCCGCCCTGGCGAGAAGCTGCCGCTACGACAGGCTCGCCGGCATACCCGCGGCGGCTCTGCCCCTGGCTACTGCGGCCGGACTCGCCCTCTCCGTACCCATGATTTGGCCCAGAATGCCTGTCAAGGAACACGGGACGGGCAACAAGGTCGAAGGCGAGTTCAAATCGGGGGAGGTAGCGCTTCTCCTCGACGATCTCATCACCACGGGGGCCAGCAAGCTCGAGGCCATCGAAATACTGCGCGGGGAAGGCCTGAAGATCGAGGACCTCATCGTGCTGATAGAAAGGGGAAGGCAGGGAAGGGCCGATATGGAAAAGGCGGGAGTCAGGCTGCATGCCTTCCTCCATGTCAGGGAGCTGTTCGCCTCCTGCGAGCGTCTGGGCATGATCGACGGCAAAAAGCGGGATGAACTGGAACGATTCGTGGAAGCGGAGTGAAAAGCCTGAGATCCCGGCCGGTTCCGGGATCTCAGGCTTTCATGAGATCGTCGAGCGTCCTCGCCGAGGCGAAGGCCCGCATTTCCTTCTCGAGGGACATCCAGAACTGGCCAGCGCTGCAATCCTTGAAGCCCGAGCATGCCGGCTTCTTTCCTTCCCTGCTGAGGGCGCAGGGGGAGAGTTCGAGGGATTCGCCGGCCGCCTCGAGGACAGAGAGGACGCTGATCTCGCTCCTGTCCTTGAGCAGGTAGAAGCCGCCTCCAGGTCCGCGGTAGGCGGCGATGAGGCCGGCCTTCCTCAACCGGAAAAAAATCTGCTGGAGAAACTCGGCGGAAATGCCCTCCTTTTCCGCGATATGATGCAATGCCACAGGGCTCTCCTTGCTGGAGCTGGCAGCCAGAGCCAACATCGCCTTCAGCGCATAGAGTCCTCTGGTCGTCGTTCGCATTTTGTTCTCCTTATGAAATATGGGCAGTTCCGATTATAGCCGGAGCTGGTTAACCGTGCAACTTGTTTTTGCGAGCCGGGCTTGCCCCTTGATTCGAAGCGAAAAACCCGAGAAACCCGTCGGTCGCGCCCAGGATCCAGCAGCGGTGTATTTTCCTGTTCCTGAAATCCGGGGGGATCGAAAGCACGGTTATGTCGACCGCGGGCAATGCCACGCGGGATGAATCCCATTTGAGCTGACGGGAATTCGTGGAGAAGAGAATCATGCCCCCATCGGCCAGGATCCTGCCGCAGGCCTGAAGCAGCCTCGCCCAGTCCCGGTTCGCGTCGAAATCCTCCCTCGCCATCGTGGAATTGGAGAATGTGGGAGGATCGGCGATGATCAGGTCCCATTTTTTTCCGGAATTCGCCTCGTCCTCGAGAAATTCCATGACGTCGGCTTTTGCCGTCCTGTGGATGCCGGCGGGTATTCCGTTGAGGCGGAAATTTTCCTTGGCCCAGGCGAGGTAGGTGTTGGAGAGGTCGACGGATAAAACCTCGGCGGCTCCTCCGGCCGCGGCATACACGGAGAACGACCCCGTGTAGCTGAAGAGGATGAGGACTCGCTTTCCCGACGAGACGGC
>CAZRYP010000162.1:0-5919 GCA_964604295.1 uncultured Treponemataceae bacterium | reverse complement strand
CCCCCTGGGCGGCGTCTTCGCTCCGCTATTCCATCGGGGGGACTCTCTTCAAGTATGCCTACGAAGGCCAGGAGGGAAGCGGCGTGGATTCGACGCCCATCTATCGTTCCACATGGATCGGATGGGACAGCGACACGCTCAATACTCATTCGATAGCGGCCAGCCTCTCCCTCGCTCCCAGGAACAAGGCTTCTCAGAGGCTGAATTTCTCCGCCTACCTTCCCCCTCTCCTCGAGAGGTATTCCGCGGGTTATTCCTTCGACCAGAAGTACTTCAAGGCAAGCCTAGTCGGGGCGATCTCGAGGGCCAGCGCATCGGCCGAACTCCTGCCTTCCAGCCTCAGCGCCCAGCTGACCATAGGATCGGCGCCATATCCAGTCCTCAAATCGGACTTCTCATGGGATTTCGCTGAGGCTGCGCCCCTCTCCAGCCAGACCACGCTGAGCTACGGCTGGGCCAAAGCGGCCTTCGTCGCCAAAAAGTCCAAGGGCTATGATTTTTCCGAAGGCATCTGGAGCACCGACGGCACGGAGAGTTTCCGGCCCTATGAGGCGACGCTCTCCCTGACGCCCAAGATCGGGGATCCGAAGGACAAGACAGCAGACGGCGACCGCTCGGCCAGGTTTGCCTTCCGGCCCACGCTGTCCTACTCGCAGAATCTCGTGAGATTCACTGAATCGACCCTGGGCGCGACGCTCGACCTCTCCTTCACGAGCGGCAAGGGAACCTCGCTGAGCTTCTCGAGCGTTTCCGCGAACAAATCGGCCTGGAGGTACTGGCCTTCCTTCTTCCCCGCCTCGGCGAGCTTCGATCCGGGCGACTACTACAAGGGCTTCCTGGGCGACCTCGTCGATTCCCTTTCGATCTGGGACAGCACGAAACTCAAGAGTTCCCTCTTCAAGCTGCAGAGCCTGAACATCAAGCTCTCCCAGGACCTTCACGACTGGGATATGGAAGCGGTTCTCGGCATGAGTCCGGTACTGGTGACCCCCGACAGCGGGAGACCATATTACCAGCTGGACTTCTCGTTCAGCCTCGGAGTCGCGTGGAAGGATATTCCCGAACTGAAGTCCTCTGTGACATACGAGGAGGGCAGCTTCACCCAATGAGGTAAAGGCGGGGAAGGCGGTCCGGGAGAGAATATACAAAACAGCCGTGCATCGATATAATTCCAATGCGCGCGGAATGAGCGACAGCCCAGAGGAGAGGATTTGAACTCGGAGAGCATTGTCCTGGAGAACACCGGCTTGCTTGCGGAGCTTTGCGGACCCAACGACTACAATCTGTCTATCATAGGCGACCTTCTGGGAACCAGGGTCCTGAGCAGAGGCAACGAGTTGTCCATCGAAAGCGAGGACCCGGATAAGCGACGGCTCTTTTCCGCGCTCGTCGACGCTTTGGTCACCTCCACCGAAGGCGGACTGCCGGCTACCCCCGATCTCATCATCGCCCTCCACGCCGAGCTCACGCCGCTCGGATATCAGGCGAAAGCCCCTGAGGAGGGAAGTTCCTCCTGCGAGGACTTCTTCGATTCCTGCATCCATATCCCCGGCAGCCATGCCAAGGTCTACCCCCGGAGCAAGGGTCAGGGTCTTTACCTGAAGGGGCTTGCCACCCATGACCTGATATTCTCAGTCGGCCCCGCGGGCACGGGAAAAACCTATCTTGCCATGGCCTGGGCCTTGAGGGAACTCCTCTCCAAGACCAGACGCAAGCTCATCCTGACAAGACCCATCGTCGAGGCCGGCGAGAGCCTCGGATATCTTCCCGGAGATCTCGTGCAGAAGATAAATCCCTACCTGCGCCCCCTCTACGATGCCATGGAGATGCTCCTCCCCTACGAAATCATCAGGAGGCTGGAGGAATCGAGATCCATAGAAGTGGCTCCCCTGGCCTACATGAGAGGTAGAAGCCTGAGCAACTGCGTCGTGATCCTGGACGAGGCGCAGAATACCACCAAGGAACAGATGAAGATGTTCCTGACCCGTCTCGGGGAGAACTCGAGAGCGATCGTGACAGGGGACATTACGCAGATAGACTTGCCCAGGAGAGCCGAATCCGGACTGGTTCATGCCCTCCAGCTCCTCTCGAACGTGGATGACATTTTCAT
The DNA here is from genome assembly GCA_964604295.1 of uncultured Treponemataceae bacterium. Classification (GTDB taxonomy): domain Bacteria; phylum Spirochaetota; class Spirochaetia; order Treponematales; family Rectinemataceae; genus CAZRYP01. The sequence continues at coordinate 3,809 of CAZRYP010000162.1, read as the reverse complement.
CAGCAAGCTGGATTCGAGGGACGTCGTCCGCAGCCCCCTCGTGAGGAAGATAATCGAAGCCTATGAAAACGAATGAGTATCCCTCCTCCGGCCGGCGCGGGATTTTTTCCGCCGACCCGGCGAGGGACAAGTTCTACGCGCTCCATTTCGTCCTCAGCCTCGGGCTGGCAGCCCTTTTGCTTTTCTTCCTGGGTCCGGGCGCGGCGGCGGTGAAGAGGAACTTCGATGGACTGGCGCCGGGCAGCATTGCCGACAGGGACATCACCACGGGAAAGGATGTGGTCTACTTCGACGCGGACGCGACGCGGTTGAGGACGGACGCCGAGGAAAGGCTCGTCCTGCCGGTGTTCCAGCTCGACATAGGCATCACCTCGCGAGTCCTGGAGCAATTCGGCAGCTTCTCCGCGAGCTTCCGGGACCTGATGGCCCAGGATGTCGCGCTGGATACGGCCATCCTCATGCTTCAGAGCCAGTTTCCCGGCACTCTGCCCAGGGGAGTCCTCTCGGCTCTCGCGAATTCCTCCCTGAAGTCCCAGGCCATTGTCTATGCCGAAAGCATATTGGGAGAAATCCTCGGCAAAGGCATTTTTTCCCTGCCCACCGAAGGACTGGGCCGCTTCAATCAGGACTATTTCGAGCTGAGGCGGCTCGTCGACGAAAAAACCGAGTTCGAGCAGCGCGCGCGCTCCACCATGGTCACGAGAAGCGAACTGAAGGTGGTCGTGGAGGATGAAATAGCCAGGAAGCACCTTGCGAGACCCCTGTCCACGATCGTCGAGGGACTCGTCCTGGGTTTCGCGACGGAAAATGCCTTTTTCGACGAGGCCACCTCGACTTCGAGGCTCAGGAGGGTGGCGTCCAAAGTCGACCGGGTGACAAGGGCGGTCGGGAAGAACGAAGTCCTGGTCCGGAAAGGGGAACTGATCAGCGACGAGAGCTTCGCCCGCATCGCGGCCATACGTTCCGCCGTCGCGCGGGCGGACATCGGCCTTTCCCTGAGAGGCCTGGGCATACTCCTCGCTTCCGTGGCTCTCGGCTTTTTCATACTCAAGATAAAGGAAGCCGAATTCGGGGTCATGGGCACGAACGGCATACTCATGGGCATTTACAGCGCCCTCGCGTTTTATCTCATCATGCTCCTGACGAGCAGGACAAGCCCGGGACAACTGCAGATCGAGGGAGCCTACCTCATACCCGTGGGACTTTTCGCGGGCATAAGCGCAGCCCTCGCGGGACAGCGTTTCGCCTTTTCCTACTCCATCGTGCTCGGCATGCTCGCCGCGTCCGCCTCGAACCTCAACCCCTACTATGTGGTCTTCACTATCCTGGCCGGGATTTTCGCCACCATCATGATCAGTTCCGCCAAGACCAGGCTCGACCTCGTGCTCTCCGCGGTCTTCCAGGCAGGGATCCAGTTCTTCCTGGGACTGGTTCTCCTCGTCCAGCAGGGACTCAGGCCCGAAAAGCTCCTGACCCTTTCCGGTTTCCTCGCCCTCAACGGCTTCGTGAGCTGTACCCTCATCCTGGCCATACTCCCCCTGCTCGAACAGACCTTCAATCTTCCCACGCGCTTCCGCCTCCTCGAGCTTTCGGACGTGAACGCCCCCGCGCTCAAGGAACTCCTCACCCAGGCTCCCGGCACCTACTCCCATTCCATGAACGTCGCCCACCTCGCCGAGGCCGCGGCCCAGGACATAGGAGCCAATCCCCTCCTGGCGCGCGTCGGCGCCTATTACCACGACATAGGGAAAATCGGCCAGTCGGAATACTTCGTCGAGAACCAGCGCGGCACCAACAAGCATGACGAGATAAACCCCAGGCTATCTGCCACGGTGATACGCAGCCACGTCAAGATCGGGGTGGAGAAGGCCAGGGAACTCAAGCTCCCCTCGGCCGTCGTCGACATCATAGCCCAGCATCACGGCAATTCCGTGATCGCGTGGTTCTACGACAAGGCGAAGAAGGCCGATGATTCCATACGCAGGGAAGATTTTTCCTACCCCGGGCTTCCGCCCGCCAACAAGGAAGCCGGCATCGTGATGCTGGCCGATGCCGTGGAGGCATCGACACGGACTCTCAAGAAGCCCTCGGTGCCCAGGCTGGACGCGCACGTGAGACAGCTCATCCTGGACAAGGTCCAGGAGGGACAGCTGGATGAGTGCGCCCTCACCCTGCGTGACCTCGAAGTCATCCGCCACTCCTTCGTCAGGATCATGGCGGGACAGTTCCACTCCAGGATCGAGTACCCCAGGCAGAAGGAACAGGGCTCATGAACAGAATCTGCATAGATTGGCGCGATATTCCCGAACCCTCATGGCTTGGGAGGGCCGAGGCCTATGCCGGGCATGTCCTCGCCGCCCTCGGCAAGGACAACTGGATCTTGTCCCTCCTGTTCTGCGCCGACGATTTCATCAGGACCCTGAACCGCGAGTACAGGAACAGGGACGAGGCGACCGACGTCCTCTCTTTCCAGATGGGGGATACTCTCGAGGAGGAAGGACGGACTTTCCTCGTCGCGGGCGACATTGTCATCAGCATCCCCGCCCTCGAAAGGAACGCCGAGGAATTCGGCGTGGAGGCCGATGAGGAACTCAGGCGCCTGATAATACATGGAATACTCCACCTTTCAGGCATGGATCATGGGGACAACAGCCCGCTGCAGCCCATGCTGGCGGAGCAGGAAGAAATAGTGAAGACTGTACAGGGAGAGATACTGCCATGAGCCCCTTTTTGCGATTTTTCGGGAAAAAGAGCGAAGAGCCCAGGACGGAGAGGGAACCCGGGGCCATGGAACAGAAGGAAATGATCGAGGGGGTGGAACATCTTTCCGACACGATAGTGAAGGAAGTGATGGTCCCGAGGACGGATACGGTCTTCATCCCCCACGACGCGGGACTCGATGAAGTCTTCAAGACCCTCATAGAGTCGGGTCATTCCCGGATACCCGTCTACAGGGAATCCATCGACGACGTCATCGGCATACTCTATGCCAAGGACGTGCTGGCAGCCCTTATCCACAAGCAGGAAATCGTGATTTCCGCCATCGCCAGGAAACCCTTCTTCATACCGGAAACCAAGAGGATCGACAGCCTGCTGAGGGAATTCAAGCGAAGAAGAGTGCATATCGCGGTAGTGCTGGATGAGTATGGCGGCACCTCGGGCATTGTCTGCATGGAAGACATAATCGAGGAAATCGTCGGGGAGATCCAGGACGAGTTCGACGACGAGGCCGAGGACTTTATCCAGGTTGGACCGGCCGCGTGGCTCTGCGACGCCCGCGTCCGACTGGACGAAATTGAGGAAAAGCTCGGCATCAATCTTTCGGGCCTGGACTTCGACAGTCTGGCCGGCTATGTCTTCGATCTCTTCGGACGGATTCCCATGGAGAAGGAGAGCATCTCGACCGAAGATGCGGTTTTCAGCATCCAGGCCATGGAAGCCCACAGGATCCTGTCGGTGAAGATCGAGAAGATCGCGAGGGCGGAAGAGGGCCTGGATACCGAAGCGGTCGATCGCTGAGGGGAATGCCCGAAAAGCGTATTTTCATGCAAGATTGTTTCGATATTTAAAATATCGTTTCAAGATGCAAAGTTACTTGCCGGAATCGATAAGTCGGTATAGAATAATCTCGTTGAGCAACACCAGCGCATTAAAAATTCCCCCAACGAAACCCACAAGGAGGGTCGGATGAATTCCTACATAAAGCAAGTGCTCGATGACCTGCGCGCGCGATATCCCTGGGAGAGCGAATTCCTCCAGGCAGCCGAGGAAGTCCTCGAGTCCATATCCCCTATCATCGACGCTGAACC
>CAZRYP010000161.1:0-5928 GCA_964604295.1 uncultured Treponemataceae bacterium | reverse complement strand
GCCGAGGAAGGCATGGAATTCATCTTTCTCGCCGCGAGCCTTCTCGCGGCGCCGGCATCAGGCCGCGCGGCGGCCGCTCTCATAGCCTTGAGACTCCCGCCCGCCCGCCCCGACGGGCTAGGCTCCCTCATGAAGGGATTCGCGGCGTCCAGGATTGCCCTGGGCAGCCTCGTCGCCCTCATCCCGGCCCTCGCCTACGCCTGGGCGGCCGGTTCCTGGCTCCTTGCCCTCGTCATCGCGGCGAGCGCCGCCCTTGCCGCTCTCCTCGCCGCCTTCGCCGTCGGCCGCGCCTATAAAACCGCCCTCGGAGGCTTTACCGGCGACGCCCTCGGCGCGGCAGTCGAGATCGGGGAGTTGGCGGTCTTGATCCTGGTCGGGATAGCCCTGAGACAGCTCGGCGGAGCGGTCTTGTAGGGCATCGGGACGCGCGCGCCGGCACAAGAATCTATCGAAGCTGATCCCTACCCCTTGGCAAATCCCCGGGACTTATGTATATTTTCTATACCCCCTCCCCACCAGGGGTGGGATATATATTAAAATGACCTATCGCCCCAGGGAGGCAGACACATGGACCATTGCAGCGTTGGAAGCCAGAAAGCCCTCACCCTCCTCAAGACAGCCAAGGGACAGGTGGACGCGGCCATACGAATGGTGGAAGACGACCGCTACTGCATCGATGTCTCCAAACAGATACTCGCCGCCGCCGCCCTCCTCAAGAAGGCCAACCTTGTCGTCCTGCGGCAGCACATCGATACCTGCGTCAAGGACGCGGTGAACACGGACAAGGCCCAGGAAAAGATCGAGGAGATCGCGACCATCCTCGAACGCTACCTGGGCGATTCGTAGGATTTTCCGGGCACGCGTCCCATGCGGCGCGGAAGGATACTTATAATGATCAGGACAGAGACTTTGGATATAAGGGGCATGACCTGCTCCGCATGCGCGGCCGCCAACGAGCGGGCCGTGCGCAAGCTGCCCGGCGTGGCCGAGGCTTCGGTCAATTTCGCCGCGGAAACGTTGAGCGTGCGCTTCGACGACGCGGCGGCTTCCGTCGAGGCCATCAAGGCGGCAGTGAAAAAGGCGGGCTATGAAGCCGCGGAGCGCGTCACGGACAGGGAAGTGTCCATCCCCGTCGGCGGCATGACATGCACAGCCTGTTCCGCCGCGATCGAGCGATCCCTGCGCAAGCTCCCCGGCATCCGCGTCGCGGCGGTCAACTTCGCGACGGAAAAGGCCACGGTCAGCTACGACCCTTCCGCGGTCCGCCTGTCCGAGATCAAGGGGGCGATCAGGAAGGCGGGCTACGAGCCGCTTGCCATGGAAGCCGCTTCCGGCGCGAAGGTCGATGCCCACAAGGCGATGAAGGAAAGGGAGATCCGCACCATGTGGACCAAGTTCATCGTCTCGGCGGCCTTTTCCATTCCCCTTCTCTACATCGCCATGGGCCACATGCTCAGGCTGCCCCTGCCCGCCGCCCTCCATCCCATGGACTTTCCTCTCCGCTTCGCCCTCATCCAGATAGCCCTCGTGATTCCCGCCATCGTCGCGGGATACCGCTTCTACGTGGTTGGAACCCGCTCCCTCCTCCACGGCGCCCCGAACATGGACAGCCTCATCGCCATGGGGACGAGCGCCGCCATCCTCTATAGCCTCTTTTCCGTCTACAGGATCGCGCAGGGCGATTTCGGCGCCGTCGAAGAGCTCTATTTCGAGACCGCGGGCATCATCATCACGCTCATCCTCCTCGGCAAGACCCTCGAGTCGGTGAGCAAGGGCCGCACTTCCGAATCCATCAAGAAGCTCATGGGACTGAAGCCCAAGACGGCGACTGTCATCCAGGAGGATCGGGAGATCGAGATTCCGATAGACGAGGTCGAGCCGGGCGACATCCTGCTCGTGCGTCCTGGCGAAAAGGTGCCCGTGGACGGTACCGTCCTCTCCGGGGCAAGCGCGGTGGACGAATCCATGCTCACGGGCGAGAGCATCCCCGTGGACAAGGGCCCCGGCTCTCCCCTCACCGGGGGGACGATCAACAAGAACGGCGCTCTCCGGTTCCGCGCCGAAAAGGTCGGAGCCGACCCGGCCCTCTCCCGCATCATCAAGCTGGTGGAGGACGCCCAGGGCTCCAAGGCTCCCATCGCCAAGCTCGCGGACGTGGTATCGGGCATCTTCGTGCCCGTCGTCTTCGCCATCGACCTGCTCTCGGCGGGAGCCTGGCTCCTGGCGGGACACAGCGCCGTCTTCGCGCTGACGATATTCGTGGCCGTGCTCACCATAGCCTGCCCCTGCGCCCTCGGCCTCGCCACTCCCACGGCCATCATGGTGGGTACCGGCAAGGGAGCCGAACTGGGCGTCCTCATCAAGTCGGGGGAAGCCCTCGAGACGGCCCACAAGGTCCAGGTCGTCGTCTTCGACAAGACGGGCACGATCACCGAGGGCAGACCCGCCCTCACCGACATGCTGCCTTCGCCCGGAATGGACGAAGACCGTCTCCTCGGCCTTGCCGCGGCCGCCGAAAAAGCCTCCGAGCACCCTCTGGGCGAGGCCATAGTCCGGGCCGCCGAAGCGCGCGGGCTTTCCCTCCCCGTTCCGGGGAGTTTCGCTGCTCTGCCCGGACGCGGCATCGAGGCGGAAATCGAAGGCAAGGGCTTCCTTCTGGGCAACGCCCGCCTCATGGCGGAGAGAGGCGTGGACACGGGCGATCTCGGCGCGGCGGCCATGGCCCTTTCCGCGTCGGGCAAGACTCCGATGTTCGCCGCCTTCGATGGCTCGGCCATAGGTCTCATCGCGGTGGCCGACGTGGTCAAGCCGCAGAGCGCCGCGGCCATAGCCCGCCTCCATGCCATGGGCATCGAGACCGCGATGATCACAGGGGACTCCCTCCCGACGGCCGAGGCGATCGCCAGGGAAGTGGGCATAGACCGCGTCCTCGCCGAAGTCCTCCCGGGCGACAAGGCGGGGGAAGTGAGAAAGCTCCAGGCCGAAGGCAGGATCGTGGCCATGGTGGGGGACGGCGTCAACGACGCTCCCGCTCTCGCCCAGGCCGACGTGGGCATCGCGATAGGCTCGGGAACCGATGTGGCCATCGAGAGCGCCGACATCGTCCTCATGCACAGCAGCCTCATGGATGTGCCCACAGCCCTCACCCTTTCCAGGCAGGTCATGAGGAACATCAGGCAGAACTTGTTCTGGGCCTTCGGCTATAACGTGCTCGGGATACCGGTGGCCGCGGGGCTGCTCTACGCCTTCGGAGGCCCCCTTCTCTCGCCCGTGATCGCGGCCGCGGCCATGTCCATGAGCTCGATATCCGTCCTGTCCAACGCGCTCAGGCTTCGGCACTTTAGTGCCGGGCACTTCAGTGCCGGGCGCCTCAGCCCCGGGCGTTGAGATGCCGCATGCGCGGAGCGGGTGAGATTCGGGATCGGCGCTATTGCTTCGATATCGGAATTATCTATATTTCAAATAGAAGGATAGGGAAGATGAAAGCCGGCCTCGCCGGCATTAAATACGGATGTTGCAAGGAGCTTATATGAGAAAGCTGTTGAAGATCGAGGGAATGTCCTGCGGGCATTGCGTCATGCATGTACAGTCGGCGCTGGAGGATGTGCCAGGGGTGAAGTCGGCCAAGGTCGACCTTCTCGAACGCTCGGCCATGGTGGACGGAGAAGAGTTGAGCGATCAAGCGCTGAGAGCCGCCGTGGCCGACGCGGGCTACAAGGTAGTGTCGATAATGCCCTGAGTCCCAGGCTCAGGAGCCTGCCACTTCGGACAGCTTCACCGCCTGGGGTTCGGCATTCTCCCCCTCCACTCCCCGGAGCTCCTCCAGGAGCTCCTTCCCCTTCCTCGAAAGCCTCGGAGGAATCTGCACGAGAATCTTGATATAGAGATCGCCGCGACGTCCGCCCGAGGAGGGTACGCCCTCCTCCCTTACGCGGAGCAGCTTGCCGTGCTGGGTGCCGGCCGGAACACCTAGCTTGATCTTCTTGCCGTCGAGGGTGTTCACCGCCACGTCGCCGCCCAGGGCGGCCGTGATCATGTCGATGCGTACCGCGCAGTAGAGGTCCTGTTCATGCCGCTCGAAAAATTCGTGGCTTCGGACGTGTATGAAGACGTAGAGGTCTCCCGGCGCTCCGGCATTGGGACCCACATCGCCCTGGCCGGGGATGGTCACCCTCTTGCCGTCGTCCACGCCTGGAGGGATCGTCACCTTGATCTTCTGTTTCTTCTTCGTGATGCCCGAACCGCTGCAGTCCCTGCAGGGCTTGTCGATCACGGATCCTTCGCCCGAGCAGGTGGGGCAGGGCTGGGAGATCGAGAAGAAGCCCGAACTCCTGCGGATCTGGCCGGAACCCTTGCAGGTGCCGCAGACCTTGCGTCCGGATCCGTCCGTCGAACCGGAGCCGCTGCAAGTCTTGCAGGTATCGTCCTTCGAGTAGGAAATTTCCACAGTCGTCCCGTAGACGGCCTTCTCGAAGGGGAGTTCTATGTCGTACCTGAGGTTGGAACCGCGATGGGGCCTGTCCGATTGCCTGCCGCCGAAGCTTCCGCCCCCCGCGTTGCCGAAAATCGAGCCGAAGATGGAGGAAAAATCGCCGAAACCGCCGAAAATATCCTCGAAATCCCTGAAAACGGTAGAGTGATCCTGCTGTCCCCCGCCCATGCCCTCGACGCCCGCGAAACCGAACTGATCGTAGGCCTGGCGTTTCTGTTCGTCGCCGAGCACCTCGTAGGCTTCGGTCGCTTCCTTGAATTTTTCCTCGGAAGCCTTGTCTCCGGGGTTCTTGTCGGGGTGGAACTGTATGGCTAGCTTCCTGTACGCCCGTTTGATGTCGTCCTTGGCCGCGTCCCGCTGGACTCCAAGGACTTCGTAATAATCTCGCTTCGCCACTTTGAGCTTCCCTCGACTTAAAATTCAGGCGCCGCCACCGGAATGACCGGAAAAGCGGCGCCTGTTCTCGATTATTTCTTCTCTTCGTCGTCCACGACTTTGTAGTCCACGTCGTCGGCGTTCTTCGTACCCTCGTTACCGCCGTCGGCCGAACCCTGGGCGGCTTCTTCCGGTCCGTCGGGCTGGCCGGAGAATCCCTGGCCCTGGCCGGCGGCGCCCTGGGCCGCCTGGGCGCTCTTGTACAGCTCCTCGGAGAGCTTGTAGGAAGCCTGTTTCAGCGCCTCGGTCTTCTGCTTGATCGCCTCGACGTCGGATCCGGCCATAGCGGTCTTCAGGTCCTTCATGGCGGTCTCTATGTTCTGCTTCTCGCCGGGACCGGCCTTGTCCCCGTATTCCTTGAGGGCCTTCTCCGTCTGGTAGATGAGGGCGTCGGCCTCGTTCCTGGCCTCTACGCGCTCGCGCTCCTTGCGGTCTTCTTCGGCGTGGGCTTCGGCTTCATGGACCATCTTGTCGATGTCGCTGTCGTTGAGGCCGCTGGAGGCCTCGATGCGGATCTTCTGCTCCTTGCCCGTGCCGAGGTCCTTGGCGGAGACGTGCACGATGCCGTTGGCGTCGATATCGAAGGTCACCTCGATCTGGGGTATGCCGCGGGGAGCGGGGGGAAGCCCCACCAGGTCGAAGCGTCCGAGAGTCCTGTTCTGGGTGGACATTTCCCGTTCGCCCTGGAGGACGTGGATGGAGACCGCCGTCTGTCCGTCCGCGGCGGTGGAGAATATCTGGCTCTTGCGGCAGGGGATCGTGGTGTTGCGGGTGATGAGCCTCGTGAAGACTCCTCCCAGGGTTTCGATGCCGAGGGAAAGAGGCGTGACGTCGAGGAGGAGGACGTCCTTGACGTCCCCGCCGAGGATGCCGCCCTGGATGGCGGCGCCGACGGCGACCGCCTCGTCGGGATTGACGCCCATCGAGGGTTCCTTGCCGAAGATTTCCTTGACGACCTGCTTGACCTTGGGCGTGCGCGTGGACCCGCCGACGAGGATGAC
>CAZRYP010000160.1:0-5935 GCA_964604295.1 uncultured Treponemataceae bacterium | reverse complement strand
CATCGCGGCCGCCGACCTCATCGCCCAGGCCGAACACGACACGGCCGCCATTCCCATGCTCATCTGCTTTACCGAAAACTTCGCCCTGGCCGTGGAATCCGCCCTCGCCGAAAGGCTGGCCACCCTGCCCGAACCCAACAGGACGACCGCGGCCACGTCCCTGGACAATGGATGGATCTTCGTCGCCTCCCGGGACGAGGAAGCCCGCGGCTTCGCCGAACGCTGCGCGCCCGAGCATCTCGAGCTCCACGTCGCCGATCCCGAAGCCTGGGCGCGCAAGATACGCTCGGCCGGCGCCGTCTTCGTCGGGGGAGGATCGGCCGAAGTCTTCGGGGATTACGGGGCCGGCCCCAACCACACCCTCCCCACGGGCGGCGCCGCACGCTTCGCCGCCGGCCTTTCCGTCATCCACTTCCTCCGGGCGCGGACATGGCTCAGGATGGACGAACCTTCAGCCCTCGCCGCCGACACCGCGACCTTCGCCCGGATCGAGGGGCTCGAGGGACACGCAAGGGCAGCCGAGGCCAGGATCGCGGAGAAAGCCCATGGAGGAAACTAGCATGGATTCCGGACGCCACCTTTACCTGATATTGCACCCCAACCATTCCCTCATAGCCTCGGCCCTCCCGCCCGATCTCTTCGTCAAGCACTATGTCCAGGGTTCCTCCCGTTATTTCGAGGGAAGGCTGATATTCGCCGAGCTCGCGGACGGCTGGCGCCATCCCTTCTTCGACATCGACGGGGCTTTCTCGGATCTCGTGCCTCACCCGGACGGCCGGCCCAAGGCGACGAAATTCATCAAGAGCTACCGGGTACTGGAGCACATCGACCTTTCGGCCCTGGGTTCCCTCTATTTCTGCAATCCCTCGGGGGAATATGTGGAACTCCCGCCTTCGGACCGTGCGCCCGAACCACGGGGAGATGAAATGCGCATCATCGTGGAAATCAATCCCGTCCGCTTCATGGTGCTGACGCGACACGATCTCGGACGATTCGCCCCCTTCATCACCGATCCCAGGAACAGCAGGGGCGCGCCCGCCATGTTCTTCACCCAGCTCGAATTCTCGATCGAGGACTTCATGGCCGAATTCGACGAGAACCCCTTCCTCTCCAGCTTCGTTCCCGGCATCCATCCCGCCAGGCTCCACGAGGCTGTCCTGGAGATAAGGAACACGCCGGGGAAATACGTGAAGGGCATCTCCCTGGACTGCCCCATCGACAAGATTTCCTACAAGATGCTCAGGCATGGCTTCATGTTCGCCAGGAGCGGGGAGACGAAATTCTACCCCCTCCTTCCCGTCGACGAGGTGGAGCGCAGCAGCTACAGGTTCTGGAAAACGATGTAGCCCCGCATTCCTCCCGGTTCAGAATCCGTAGATTTCCGAATACTTCCCCTCGAGGTACCTGGTGAAATGCGAGGCGTCCAGGGGAGAGCCCGTGACCTTCTCCAGGAGCTCCCCGGGAAGACAGGCCGTGCCTGGCTTGTGTATATTCCTGCGAAGCCATGCGAGGACCATGGAACAGTCTCCCTCCCCGATCTTCCTCTCCATGCCCGGCATCTCCGCCTTCATCGTCGACCAGAATTGGGCGGCATAGAGATTGCCGAGGGCATAGCTCGGGAAATAGCCGAAGGAGCCCATGGCCCAATGGATATCCTGGAGGGAGCCCCTGGCGTCGTCCGGCACCTCGAGGCCCAGGAGGTTTTTCATCCTCAGGTTCCAGGCCGCGGGCAGGTCGGCCACCTTGAGGCTGCCCGAGATGAGGGCCGCTTCCAGGTCGAAGCGCGCGATCACATGGAGGCCGTAGGTCACCTCGTCGGCCTCGGTCCGAATCAGGCTGGGCTCGACCTTGTTGACGGCCTTGACGAAGGCCTCCCGGCCGACGCCGTCCAGGGCTCCTCCGGCAACCCCCGCCACATGGCCAAAGTGAGCCTGCCAGAACTGGGAGGAGCGCCCGATGACATTCTCCCACATCCTGGACTGGGACTCGTGCACAGCCATGGATATCGCGTCGGCCAGCTTGGTGCCGCGATAATCGGAGTGGGGATCGATGCCCATCTCGTAGAGGGCGTGGCCGGCTTCGTGTATCGTGCTGAAGATGCTCGAGGGGAAGTAGTCTTCGATGTATCGCGTCGTGATCCTCACGTCGTCCCTTCCCAGGGTCGTCGTGAAGGGATGGGCAGTGGTGTCCAGCCTTCCCCTCGTCCTGTCGAAGCCTACCGCCGTCATGAAGTAATCGCTCATTTGGGCCTGGGCCTGGACGGGCACCTTCCTGTGAAGGAAGGAATCGTCGACCTGAGGCCTGGAGCCGATTTTCTCCAGGATACGCACGAGGTCGGCCTGCATGGCGGAAAACACCTTGGCGACTGAGTCCTCGGTAGCGCCGAACTCGTAGAGGTCGAGGAGGACATCGTAGGGTTCGGATGAAGGATCCAGGGCCGAGGCCATTTCCACATTGAGGTCGATCATCTTCTGCAGGTAGGGCGCAAAGCTGGCGAAATCGCTGTCCTTCCTCGCCTGGACCCAGGATGCCTGGGAAAGGCTCGTATGCCTCGCCTTCTCGGTGACGAGGACCGAGGGCAGCTTGATCTCCCTGTCGTATTCCCTTCTCGCGATGCGCAGGTAGGCCTTCTCCGTCTCGTCCAGATCCTTTTCCTCCTCCATCTCCGCGAGGAGGTCGCCTATTTCCGGCCGTACCGCCCTTTCGTGGGCCAGGCCTTCGATGAGGGCGAGCTGCTCGGCCCTCTCCTCTATCCCGCGTTCGGGTATGAAGGTTTCCTGGTCCCATCCCAGGAGAGATCCTATGTGCGAGAAGAGAGTGCGCTCGCGATCCATTTCCACAAGACGCCTGATTTTGTCGCGCATCGTTCCTCCTTTTTGTCTTTGTATGTTCCTGGAATGCTAGCATGGAGGAGGAACGTGTACAACAAGGAGGGAGGGAGGCTATACTCTCCCCGTGTTCCTCCATGAACTGAAACAGCCCGTGGCCACGCTGAGGGGAGCCGGTCCCTCCGTCGCCTCGAGGCTGGCCCGTCTGGGCATCACGACGATAGCCGATCTTCTCGCCCACTACCCGAGGGACTACGAAGACCGATCCGTCTATATCCCCTTTTCCCGCTTCGCCGAGGGAGGATCGGTCCATACGATCGCCCTCGTAAGCTCCCATGAGTGGTTCGGATTCGGCAGGATGAAGACGCTCAAGATTCTCGTAAGGGACGAGTCATCGGAAGCCGCCCTTCTCTGCTTCAACAGGCCTTTCCTGGAAAAAACCCTCCCCATCGGGGCGAGAGTCATAGTCCACGGCAAATTCCAGTTCCGTTTCGGGGAGATACAGTCCTCTTCCTTCGACGCGGAGAGGCTGGACGAAGGGACCTCTCCGGCGACGGGACTCCTGCCCCTCTATCCCCTGACCGAAGGTCTCGTCCAGGGAGTCATGCGCAGGTTGATGCGGGCGGCCATCGACATGTACGGCCGTCGCGTGGAGGACGAGCTGGATCCTTCCCTCGCGGGCGGTCACGGGCTTCTTCCCAAGGCCCAGGCCCTCTCGTCCATACACTTCCCCTCCTCGACCGCCGAGCGCGAGGCCGCGCAGCGGACCCTGGCCTACGAGGAGCTTTTCAAGTTCCAGCTGGGGATAGCGCTCAGGATCAGGGCGCGCCGCTCGCAGAGCATCCCCAGGATTCCGGCGAAGGGCATTCTCGCGGAACGTCTCCTCCAGCGCCTGCCCTTCACCCTCACCGCGGACCAGGCCGCGGCGCTCTCAGAGATCGCAGCCGACATGGATGAACCCCACCCCATGGCCAGGCTCCTCCAGGGGGACGTGGGCTCGGGCAAGACCATCGTTGCCCTCCTGGCCGCCCTCCGCACGGTCGAGCGAGGCGGCCAGGTCGCCATCATGGCCCCCACGGAACTTCTGGCCCGCCAGCACGCGGCCACCGCGGCGAAGCTCATCGAGCCTCTCGGGGTCAGGCTGGCCTTTCTCTCCGGCAATGTAGACGACGCCGCCCGGCCGCCCCTCCTCGCGGCGCTGAGGGAGGGAGGCATCGACATCGTCATCGGAACTCACGCCCTTTTTTCCCAGGATGTCGCCTACAAATCCCTGAAATTCATCGTGATCGACGAGCAGCATCGTTTTGGGGTCATGCAGAGGATTGCCTTGTATAAAAAAGGAGACATCCCAGACATGCTCATGATGACCGCGACCCCCATACCGAGAAGCCTTGCCCTCACGCTTTTCGGCGATCTCGCCGTTTCTTCGATCAAAACCCTGCCTCCGGGGCGCAAAGCGGTGAAAACCCACCTGGCGAAGCAGGGACACGAGTCGAGGGTGTATGATTTTGTGCGCAAGATTCTGAGTGAGGGGCGTCAGGCCTACTTCGTCTACCCTCTCATAGGCGAATCGGACAAGGCGGCGCTTAAAAGCGCCGAGGACATGGCGAAACAGCTCGCCCAGGAAATCTACCCCGAGCACCAGGTGAGCCTCCTCCACTCGAGGCTCAAGGAAGAGAGGAAGCGGGCGATCATGGATGATTTCACGGCGGGAAAGACCCGGATCCTCGTGGCCACCACTGTCGTCGAAGTGGGCGTCGACGTGCCCAACGCGGCCGTGATGGTGGTGGAGCACGCGGAACGATTCGGCCTCTCGGCCCTTCATCAGCTCCGCGGCCGGATCGGGAGGAGCGAGCATCAGAGTTACTGCTTTTTCGTCTATTCGCAGGATATCACCGAGGATGCGATACGGAGGCTCAAGGCTCTTTACGATTCATCTGACGGGTTCGCCCTCGCAGAGGAGGACCTCAGGATCAGGGGCCCGGGCGAACTGCTGGGAACGGCCCAATCGGGGGCGCTGAGGCTGCTCATCGCCAACCCCCTTCGCGATTTCGAACTGCTCAAGCTCGCTCGGGCCGATGCCTTCAGGATAGTCAAGGAAGATCCGGGATTCCTCAGCGCCCCCCATGCGGTATATCGACGCGTGATCGATACGGAGGACAGGGCGAAAACCGGCTGACGAGGCTCTTTCGACTACTTTCTGCGCGGACCGCCGTTGGTCAGGACAATTTCGGAGCTGCCCATGTATTCGACGATCTTCTCCTTCCTTGCCCTCGGTCCGAGGAGTTCCCTTACGCGCAGGTATTTTCGCCTGAGGTACTGGATGGAAGGTATGCTCGTGTCGAAATGGCTGGCGAGCTCCCAGTCCTTGTAGAGGTACCTGCCCGAGGAATCCTTCTTGTTGAGTTCCAGGAATTCCTGAAGCTTCTCCCTCGTCCATTGAACGGTCAGGCCCCGCGAGTAATCGTGCATGTCGAGGCGCCTGCGCGTCCTCTCCCCGGCTCCCTCCATCTTCTTCTTCTTCCAGAATGGATTGCGGTTTCTCGCGTAGAGGATATCTGCCTTGGTGAAACCCGTCTCCTCCATCCACAGTCTGGCCAGCGCGGCCTTTTCGGCCGGCAGGAGCTTCGAGCGGAGAGAGCGTTCAACATACTCTTCCGGAGTCCTGGACTCCAGAATCGATTTTTCCCATTTCTTCATACTCTTAATATAGCGAACTCCCCTTTCAATTTCAAATAAAATCGGCGTAAGGGGCATCGGCGGCCCCTTCCGGCCGAAAGATCGCTCAACGCTCGGTGAAAGCCTCCACGAGGTTGGCGAATTCCTTGAAAAGGTCGCCGGGAACCCTGTCTCCGAGACCGATCAGGTAGCGTCGGATCGAGATGATCTCGGCCTTCCATTCGGGAACGGAGATGGCGAAGCATTTTTCGAGGGCATCGGCGGAAATCCCGAGGCCTTCGGCGTCGAAATCGCCTGGCAGGGGCATATAGCCGATAGGGCTGTCGGCCGCCTGCACCGTTCCGTCGCATCGTTCGAACATCCACTTGAGGACCCTGGCGTTTTCGGAGTAGCCGGGCCAGAGGAATTTCCCCTCCCCGTCCTTCCTG
>CAZRYP010000159.1:0-5956 GCA_964604295.1 uncultured Treponemataceae bacterium | reverse complement strand
TTAAGGCAAAGCCGGCTCCCCGGGGGCTCAGACGAATTTATCCTTGAGCCAGGAAACCAAATTCCCCAGACGCGGCGAGCGGGATTTCTCCTTGCGGGCAGGGGGCTGTCCGCGGGAGGGATCCAGCGCGAGCTGGGCGTCGGCCTCGAGAAGCACGAGTCCCACCGCCGTCGCGAACATCGGATTCCTGTATTCCTGTTCCAGCCCGCCGATCGCGGGCGGCGTTCCAAGATGGACCGGCACGTCGAACACCAACTCGGCCAGCTCCTTGGCCCCGGCCATGAGGGCCGACCCGCCGGTGAGAACGATTCCAGCCTTGATGTCCTTGAGGAATCCGGCCTTGTCGAGCTTCTCCCTCGCCATGAGGAAGATTTCCTCCATGCGAGGCTGAACGATGGCGCAGAGCTTGCGCCGGGGAATTTCCGTCGGCTCGCGTCCGCCTATGCCGGGAACGACGATGAGCTCGTCCGGATCGATGGATTCCATCCAGCACGATGCGGCTTCCCTCTTGAGGCGTTCGGCGGAATCCATGAGGACGCTCAGCATGATGGAAATGTCGTTGGTGACCTGCATCCCGCCCGCGGGAACGGCCGCCGTATACCAGGGTTCGCCCTCGCGGAACACCATGAGGTCGGTGGTTCCTCCCCCAATGTCCATGAGAAGGCAGCCCAGGTCGCGCTCGTCGTCCGAGAGCACCGACCGCGCGGCGGCAAGGCTTCCGAGGATGCGCCGCTCAGGCCTGTACCCGGCCCGGTTCACGCACTTGACCATGTTCTGCGTCGTGGTGACCGAGCTCGTGATGATGTGGACCTCCGATTCGAGGCGCACTCCCATCATGTGGAGAGGATCCCTGATTCCGCGCTGCGCGTCGACCGAATAGGTCTGAGGCACGACATGGAGGATCTCCCTGTCCATGGGGATGGAGACGGCCTTGGCGGCCTCGTGCACGCGCGCTATGTCGTCGGCGGTTATCTCCCTTCCCTTTCCCGCGACGGCGACCACGCCCTAGGAATTGAGGCTCTCGACGTTGGCGCCGGAAATCCCGAGCACGCAGGAATGGATTTCCCTTCCCGACATGAGCTCGGCCGATTCGATCGCCGAAGTCACGGAGGACAGGGTGGCTTCTATGTTGAGCACCACTCCTCTCCGCAACCCCGTCGACGGGGCGACGCCGACGCCGATAATTTCGAGTTGATCTTCCTCGTTGAAATCGCCGACTACGGCCCTCGTCGAGGTCGTGCCGATGTCGAGTCCCACTATGAAGGTATCAGCCAGGTTGTGCCTCCTTCGTCCTGTACACGATGGTACCGGTTCGGAAATCTATCTCTTCGATTTTTTCGGTCCCCTGCCTGCCGGCGAGGATATCCAGGACCAGCAAGGCCGATCCGAGGCTGGCCCGCGTGAGCCTGGCCGGCATGCGGATGGGAACCGATCTTCCCGAGGGGAAGAGGAGGATTTCCGCTTCCGAATCGGAAATCCTCACGATCTTGATTTCGGAAAAAGCCTCGAGGGGAGATGGGCTTTCCTTCGAAAGTTCCGTTATGTCCCGAAGCAATGGTCTCAGGTATTCGGGCAGCCTCTGCCCAGGCGCGAAGCGCTCGAAACGTATGCCGGAGAGGACGGGCAGCTTGCCCGTGGCGGCGATGGACTCCATGTACGCGAAGGCGACTCCCTCGGCGTCGATGGCTATCGATTTCGTGCCTATCTCCTCGGTGACGAGGACGCAGGCGACAGCCTTCCTCTCCGTGAGATCCACGACGAGCTTGTCGGGGAAGGAGCGTCCTATGTTGACTGCGGCCACCTTGGGATTGGCGAGTATCCGCGACTCCATGGCCGGCAGGTCGGCATTCACGAGATTGATGTCGGGATTCAGGAGGAGAGCCTCGATGATTTCCTTTTCGCTCGTATTCGTCATGCCGTTCACCGAAACCTTGCTCACTCTCGTCACTTCCGGCACGGAAAAGAAGAGGCCGGTCCCGAGGCCGACGAGGAGGACGAAGGCCATGGCGAGCTTGGCGTTGTCGCTGAATTTCCTGCCGCTCTTCGCGGCGGCCTTCTTTTCGCGGTCCGAGACGGTTCTGGCGATGGAGGCGGCTTTCTGGTCGTAGAGTTTGCGGGGTTTCAGCTTGGAGCGGACGATCCCGGGGGACTCCGATGTCCCGGTCCTGTCCTGTCTCGCCTCGACCCTCGGAGCCGCGGGGAAGGCCGTTCTCGAAAGGCCGCGGCCGGCCTTGCCTGAAGCGCCGGCCGGTCCTGTCTCACGACGTGCCGTGCTCCTCTCGAGGTAGGAAAAACCTTCCCTGACCCTTTCGGCGCCGGCGACCTTGCCGGTCTTCGGTGCGTCATCGCGCTGAGGTTCCGATGCCGGGCGCGCCGTGGCCGCCCTAGATTTCGCCAATGACGACAGTTCAGACATTGTCGTTTCCTCCAGATATTTCAGCCGCGCCGGAGCCGGACACCGGAGAGAAGCCATTTTCCTTGAGCGCGTTCAGGATCAGTCCGCCCGCCAGGGCGGTGGAGAGAAGGGATGATCCGCCGGCGGAGAAAAAGGGAAGCGCGATGCCGGTGGCGGGCAGGAAGCCGGACACGACGCCCAGGTTGACGAGGAACTGAAGAGAGAGGAGACAGAGCATTCCCATGGCGAGGAGATAGCGGAAGCCTTCCCTTCCCTTGAGAGCCCTCACCGCCGCGACCACGAGGAATGTCCAGCACGCGAACACGACGGCGACGCCGATCAGGCCCATTTCCTCCGCGAAGGCCGCGAAGACGAAGTCGGACTGGATCTCGGGAATGGAGCTGAGTTTCCTCGTTCCGAGTCCGAGTCCCTTGCCCCAGAGCCCGCCGGACATGATGGCGCGGATGGAGTTCTGCACCTGATAGTTCATGCCGTGGGGATCGTAGTCGGGAATTATAAAGCCCAGGACGCGGATGAGCCTGTATTCGGAGGATGTGATCATGAGGAAGACGGCCGGCACGGCCAGTATGATGGTTCCCAGGAAGAATCGGAGCGGCGTGCCGGCGAACCAGAACACCGAAAGGGCCGCGACGAGGGCGAGCACCGATGTGGAGAAATCGTCCTGCAGGAAGATGATCAAGGTGCCGAGGACGATTATGAGGAAGGGAAACACCGCCTCGCCCGCCATGGTCCTGATGGCCTGGCTTCTTTTGTCGATGATATGGGCGGCATAGATGATGCTTATGGGCTTCCAGAGTTCGGAAGGCTGGAAGTTGGTGAAGTAGAGATTGATCCAGCGCCTGGATCCGTTTATCTCCACGCCGATGCCGGGAATCAGGGGCAGGAGGAGGGAGAAGAGGGACGCGAAGGCGAGAGGGCCGGCCAGGCTTCTCAGCCTGTCCAGGGGGATTTTCGAGGCCAGGATGAACACGGCGAAGGCCGGGAGAAGAAAGACGGCCTGGCGGAACGCGAAGTAGGAAGCTCCCTTTTCCAGCCTTATTCCATACCCGGAGGAGGCCGACCACATGGCGACGAAACCCAGCACCGCGAGGAGGGCGAACGAACCGGCGAAGCCCGATTCGGGATGAGCGAGGTCCTTGCGTCCTGCCGTAAGTCCGTCTATCAATTTCATGCCTGTCGCCTACTGTATCTTCAGCGTCGAAAGCGCCAACAGCGCGAACATGCCGCCCAGTATCCAGAAACGGACGACAACCTTGGTTTCCTTCTGTCCCGCCAGTTCGAAGTGATGATGGAGGGGAGCCATCCTGAAGAGCCTCTTGCCCTTCGTCGCCTTGAAATAAAGTATCTGGAGCATCGTCGATCCCAGTTCCATCACGAAGACGCCGCCGATGAGGAGAAGGAGGATTTCCTTCTTGACGATCAGGGAGAGCACGCCGAGGACGCCGCCCAGGGAGAGGGAACCCGAATCGCCCATGAAGACTTCCGCGGGGTGGGCGTTGAACCATAGGAAACCCGTGCAGGCGCCGAGAAGGGCGAAATTGAACACGGTAAGTTCCCCGGCTCCCTTCACATAGGGGATCTTGAGGTATGAAGCCCAGTCGGCCCGTCCGCTCACGTAGGTCAGTATGGAAAAGGCGATGATGGCCACGATGACGAGACCTGTGGCCAGGCCGTCGAGACCGTCCGTGATGTTCACGGCGTTGGACCAGGCGGTCACATAGATCATGGCCAGAGGTATCCAGAACACGCCGAGATCGAGTACGTGATTCTTGAAGAAGGGAATGTAGAGCTTCGTGGCGCTCTCCCCGCCCAGGGAATAGAGGCCTATGACCGCCACCATGGAGACGAGGAACTGCAGGATGAGCTTCCTTGCCGGCGAGAGCCCGTCGGAATTGCGCCTGCGGATCTTGAGGAGGTCGTCTGCCGCGCCAATGGCGCCGAAGCCGAGGAGGGAGAAGAGGACTATCCAGGTGAGGGGATGTCGTACGTCCTGCCAGAGCGTCACCGATACGGCCACGGCCGCGATTATCAGGATGCCTCCCATCGTGGGCGTTCCGGTTTTGGCCAGGTGGCTCTGCGGGCCGTCGAGGCGGATGGACTGGCCGAATTTCAAGATCCTCAGTTTTCCTATCACATAGGGTCCGAAGAGGAAGACGATGAGGAGAGCCGTCACGGCGGCATACACCGACCTGAAGGTCAGGTAGCGGAAAATATTGAGAGGGGAAAAATATTTCACGAGGGGAAGCAAAAGTTCACGAAGCATGGACAGCCTCCTTGGAATCACCCGAATCCGCGGCCCGCACCGACCGCGAGTCCCTGTCCACGAAACCGGCATCGAAAAGGGCATCGGTGAGGCGTTCGAGGGCAAGCCCGCGGGAGGCCTTGGCCAGGACCAGATCTCCGTCCCCGAGGTATCCGAGGACTTTCGCCTTGAGCGACTCTATGTCGTTGGTATGGAAGATGGTCCTGCCGGGGCGAAGGTTGGCCGGACTCACGCTCGAAGCCTCCATCGCGGCGTCAAAGCTTGCCTTCGCTTCCTCGCCGAAGAAAAACAGGGCTTCCGCGCCCGAGGACGCCGCCTTCCTGCCCATCGCGGCATGCTCGGGCAAGGAGGCGTCTCCCAGCTCCAGCATGGAGCCGAGCACGAAGGCCTTCCTTCCGGCGCACTCGACGGAATCGCAGAGATCCATGGCGGCGGCCACGCTGTCCGGGTTGGAGTTGTAACAGTCCCTCAGGAGGGAAATCCTGCCCGAGAACACTTCCGAACGCCCGAAGAGGGGTTTGACCGAAGAAAGACCGCGGACAACGAGGGTCGGGGCGAGATTCAGCTCCGAGGCTACGGACAAGGCCGCCAGCCCGTTCAGGAGGTTGTGCTTCCCGGGCAGGGGAAAGGTCAGGTCGAGGCCGGACCAGCGAAGTTTCCAGCCGGCCAGACCCAGGCTCCTCACGTCCTCCAGCCCCCGCGTGGAGCGGAATCCGAATTCGGAGACGCGGCCGGATACGTTGGCCTTGAGGAAGTCCCTGTAAGGGTCGTCTTCCCAGACCAGGCCTGTCTGGGTTCCGGAGAATCTGGAGAATATCTTCTTCTTCTCTTCGGCGATGGCCTGGCGTGATCCCAGCATACCGACATGGGCGGTGCCGATGTTCGTGATGACCGCGATGTCGGGTTCGTAGATGGAAGCGAGTTCGTCCATTTCGCCTTTCCGGTTCATGCCCATCTCGAAGACTCCAGCCCGGTGCGATGTCCTCAGGGAGAACATCGAAAGGGCGAGCCCGATATCGGAATTCAGATTGCCTTCGTTCATGGCGAGGGTTCCCGCCGTATAGGAAGTTCCCAGAGCCGCGCCGACGCATTCCTTCGTCGTCGTCTTGCCCGAGGAGCCGGTGATGCCGATGCGCAGAAGGCCCTTCATCCTCCTCCTGTGCTCGCGCGCCAGACTCTGGAGTCCGGCGAGAGGGGAGCCGACGAATATAAGGCATGCGGCGCCGGGACCTTCGGGACCGAGGGCCGAAAGGATGGAAGCCTTTCTCGCGGCTGCG
>CAZRYP010000158.1:0-5973 GCA_964604295.1 uncultured Treponemataceae bacterium | reverse complement strand
TGCAGAAGATCGAGGACCTGGTGCTCGCCCAGAGCGTCGTGACCGAGATCATCTACGCGCGCAAGATTCCCGTGCACTTCCTCGAGGCGACGGTGGAGAGGGGATCTGTCGTGCTGCACGGGGTGGCCAATGCCCAATCCTCCATCGATACGGCGCTCGCGGCTACGCACGAGGTTTCGGGGGTCAAGCACGCGGAAAGCGCCATCCAGCTGGTCCAGGAATTTACCGTGATGCCCTGAGGCATCCTCCCGAGGGCTCCGCCGGGCATCGGCGGAGCCCTCTCGCTTTCCATTTTCCTTCGGCTCTGCTATCATTCCCCTCGTGGACTACATAACAAGTTTTCATGGAATTCTCGAAACGCTGAAGGCGAAACCCGCCCAGGTGAAGATTCTCGTGGCCTCGGGGGAGGGCGGGAAGAAGCCCGGACCGCGGGTCAGGGACATCCTGGAGCTAGCCAAAAAGCAGGGCATCGCGGTGGAACGGGCGGGACAGGCCTTGCTCGACAGGATCGATCCCGACAACAAGGGCATAATCCTCTCCATCCTTGGCGGCAGCGCGGAAAAGAGCCTGTCCTTCGACGATTTCCTGGACAATCCGCCGGAAGAGGCCCTCGTGATGATCCTGGACCATATCGAGGATCCCCAGAATTTCGGTGCCATCCTGCGTTCGGCCGATGCCTTCGGCGCCGATCTCGTGGTGGCTCCCCTGCGGCGCGCCTCCCCGCTGAGCGATGCGGCGGCGAGGACGAGCGCGGGAGCGGCGGCGTGGGTTCCCATGGTTTTCGTCCAGAATCTCGCCGACGCGGTGAGGCGGCTCCAGGACAAGGGTTTCTGGGTCTATGCGGCCGACATGGGGGGCGCGCCGCTGGCGGGGCTCGCGTTGCCGGCGAAAACCTGTTTCGTCCTCGGCAACGAGGGCGAGGGCGTCTCCCGGCTCCTGGCCGAAAAAGCGGACGGCGTCGTATCCATACAAATGAGGGGCCACGTGGATTCCCTCAACGTCTCCGTGGCGGCAGCGCTCTTCATGTATGAATTCAGGCGCCATCACTCAGGCTAGATGTCCCAGATATCCCTGAAGGGATGCTCCCTCTCGCAATAGCGGCACACAAAGGTGGAACCCGACTTCCGCCTGAATTCCGTGGTGACACCCTCGGTATTCTTCGGACTCGAGACGCAGCTGTCGTTCTTGCAGGAGATCTCCTCGAAACCGTAGATGCGGGGCGGCATGGCGAGGCGGTATTTTTTCGCAACTTTCGAGCCGCGTATGAGATTGAGGGTGCAGCCCGGCGCTATGGCCGCCAGCTTCTTGAGATCCTTTTCCCCGAAACTTATTATGTCGGGGAGCGAGATGATCCCTTTGTAGACTTCGGCGCCCTTGAAGGAATGATAGACCCCATGGCTCGATCTGACGTTGAGCTTGAGGATCTTGCGTACGGCTTCGACATTGCTCCATATCTTTTCCACGGGTTCGCCCGTCGCGATGTGGTCTATGACGATGCCTTCCTCCACCGGCTTGATGCCTACCTTGTATTCCGGCTTGCTGTGTTCGACGGCGGGAACTTCGACGATGAAGTCCTCCACGATCTCAGGCTCCATGGAGAAAGCGCCTTCGAAATCCTTGCCCAGCAGGCCAGAAACCATCCCGATCTCTATGATCCTGGTCCAATAGCCGTTGGCCGATTGGGCGTCCCAGCCGTTGAGAGGAAGTTCATCGAGGAAGGTGGGATTGGTCGGATTGAGCCTGTCCCTCGGCAGGGGGTGGTAGAAGCGGGCTTCCTGGGGGAGAAGACCCAGCATGTCCTTGCGGAATGTCACGCTCCTGCGGAGCGAGGGAGCGCGTTCGAGGACGGAATCGCCCATGCGCTCGAGCTGGAGCCTCGTGAAGTACCAGATGGGCGCCACTCTGCCCGAGGCCAGGTATTCGTCTATGGATTCGTAGACCTTGACCTTGTAGCCGTTGGCTTCCATTTTCTGGATGTAGTAGGGCGGCATGGAGAGGAGTTCGGGGGCGACGAGATCCACTTCCACGTTCCTGAATATCCTGAGGCCGTCGGCCTTGGAGTGGATGGTGCGCCCGTGGTAGAGATCCCCGGTCAGCGCGATATGGATGTGGTCTTCGTTCCAGTTCAGCTGCTCGAGAAATGAGAATTCGTCGAGGAACTCCTGGGTGGGATGCTCATGTTTGCCGTCTCCAGCGTTGATGAAGCCGGGACGCGGCCCTCCGGAGATTTCCGCGTAGCGGGAAAGCGCGCCCTGCAGCCAGCGGCAGGCGCCTTCGAGCTTCGTGCGCAGGATGAAGCAGGAATCCGCCGAATAGCCGTAGAGCATCTTGATGGCGTCGGTCATGGATTCGTTCTTGTTGAAGGAGCTGGATGCCGCGTCGAAGACGTTGGTACGGCATCCCAGGAACTTGGAAGCGTTGCGGAAGGATTCCCTCGTCCTGGTCGAATCCTCCATGAAGATCAGGTAAACCTGATAGTTGGGGTCGTTGATCTTGAAGGAGCTCAGGTCGCCACCCCTGCGCGCCAAGTCCTTGAGTTCGCCAGCCTTCCTGTAGAGATATCGCTGCTCGTCGAGGGATAGGTCGTTCACGACGGCGATCGTCCTGCCCTTGAATGGTCCCGAGCGTTCCATGTCAGCCTCCTGCTTTGTGGCTTTCCGGCGGCATCAGCCGCGCGAAGCCTTCTATATGTCCCGTCTGGGGATAGAAATCGTAAAATGCGAGGGATTCCAGGCTCCATCCCGAGCCGACGAGGTCGCCTATGTCGCGGGCCATGGTGGCGTGGTCGCAGGACACGTAGAGGAAGCCGCCGATGTCGGCGCTTTTGAGCCAGGCGCGCGTCGCGGGCGAAAGACCGCTGCGCGGTGGGTCCGCGAGGACCCAGTCGAAGCGGGCCGCTTCGCCGCGACGCGCGCGCGCGGCCGCCGCCGAGGTCCAGGACTCGACATCCGTGGCCACGAAACGCCCCGAGCCCGGGGGGAGGTTGCCGCGGGCCGCCTCCAGGGAGACGGCGTCGCTCTCCACGCAGATCACTTCGTCGAATTGTTCCGCGAGGCGGGCGGCGAAGAGGCCGGCTCCGCTGTAGAGGTCTACGGCGACACGGCCCGAGATGCCGTCGACCGCGTCCTCGACGAGCCGACCCGCCATCTCGATATTGCTCTGGAAAAAGTGCCTCAGGGGGAAGCTATATTCCCAGCCGGCCACGAAGGCCTTCGCCTGGGCGTCGATACCCTCTATGTAGAGATGCTCGTCCTGGCCGAAAACCACGAAGCGATCTCGCTGGCCGATCCTGGCCTGCAGTTCCTTTTCGGGCTTGGCCTTCCTGTTCTGTCGGCGCAGCCAGCCGTCGA
This sequence comes from uncultured Treponemataceae bacterium, assembly GCA_964604295.1. GTDB lineage: Bacteria > Spirochaetota > Spirochaetia > Treponematales > Rectinemataceae > CAZRYP01. The sequence continues at coordinate 2,623 of CAZRYP010000158.1, read as the reverse complement.
TGGAGGAAGCGGCGATGGGACAGCCTGACGCCCTCACCGAGGAGGCCGACTCGGCTTCCATGAAGCCTATTCCCCGATCCTGGGTGAAGTGAAGCTGCACCCGGTTCCTGTAGCCGTAGGCCTTGCCCGATTTGACCTCCGCGTTCCGGGGCTCGATCTTCGCCGTTCGCCTGAACACATCCAGGGCGGCCCCGATCTTGAAATCCAGCTGATGGGCGTATTCGATATGCTGCAGGCTGCAGCCGCCGCAGAGCCCGAAGACGGGGCAGGGAGGCTTTACCCTGTGGGGGGAGGGATCGAGTATTTCGAGTATTTCCGCGCGAAGAAAATCCCTGGACCTTTCGACGACAGCGCAGGAAATTTTTTCGCCGGGGATGCTGAAGGGGATGAAGACAGCCTGTCCGTCGAGGAAAGCGATACCGTCCCCGCCCGAGGCGAGCTTTTCGACGGTAAGGATGATCCTGTCGGCCATGCTGGAATGATAATACGCCGATATCCGGAATTTCCGCAAGGTGGTATATTAGGTACATGAGTATTTCATTTCGTTCCCTCGGCGCTGCGGGCGAGGTGACGGGTTCCAAGCACCTGGTGGAAGTGGACGGGAAGCGCATCCTCGTGGATTGCGGGGCTTTCCAGGGAAGGCGCGCCGAATCGAACGAGAAGAACCGCGCCCTCCTGGGCGATCTGCCCGCGTCATCCATAGACGCGGTGGTGCTCACGCACGCTCATTTCGACCACTGCGGCATGCTCCCCCTCCTCGTGAAACGGGGCTTCGAGGGGAATATTTTCTCCACCTCGGCCACCAGGGACCTCGCCGGGCTCGTGATGATGGATTCCGCCCGGATACAGGCACGGGATGCCGACTATCTCTTCCGCCAGGCGCGCAAGAGGAATGAAACCTTCACCTGGAAGCCTCTCTACGACGAAGCCGATGTCGTGAAAACGATGGGGAGGTTCGTGACCATGAGCTACCATCGGCCGATTTCGATAGCCGAGGGCGTTTCCATGGAGTTTCTCGACGCGGGCCACATTCTCGGCTCCGCCCTTGTCCGCATGAGTCTGAACTCCTCCGACGGGAAAAAGCTCGTCCTGGGATTCACGGGGGACCTGGGGAGAAAGGGCAAGCCCATCATACGCGATCCCGAGTCCCTCGGCGACATCGATTACCTCGTGCTCGAGAGCACCTACGGCAACAAGCTGCACGAAAACACAGCCGACGCGATGGACAGGCTCGCCCATATCGTATCGCGTACGGCCGAGGCGGGCGGCAAGGTCATAATTCCCGCCTTCGCCGTCGAAAGGACACAGGAGCTCGTGTTCAACCTCCACCTCCTCCTCGACATGGGGCGCATCCCCGATCTGCCTATCTGGGTGGATTCGCCCATGGCCATCGACGCCACGGAGATATTCCGCCTCCATCCCGAGTGCTACGACAAGGAAACGAACGATGCCTTCACCGCCCATTCCGAAAATCCCTTCGGCTTTGCCGCCCTCCGATTTTCGAGAAGCGTTGAGCAGTCCAAAGCCCTCAACGCCGCCAAGGACTCGATGATCATCATATCGGCCGACGGCATGTGCGAAGTGGGCAGGATCCAGCATCATCTCATCCACAATCTGGGCGGTTTGGCCAATACCATCCTGATAGTCGGCTACATGGCCGAAGGCACGCTGGGGCGGAGGCTGAGGGATGGGGTCAAGGAAGTCCGTATCCATGGGGATATGTTCAGGGTCAATGCGGACATCCAGATGATCGACGCGTTTTCCGCCCATGCCGACTGGAAGGAAACCCTCGAATGGCTCGAGGGGACGGATCCGTCGAAGCTCAGGAGGGTCTTTCTCGTCCATGGCGAGGGCGAGGCTCTTTCCTCGATGAAAGAGAAGGTGAGGGGAGCGGGCGTCGGCTCCGTGGAGATAGTCAAGGCCGGCGAAATATATTCGCTCTGAGGGAAACACTGGCATGGAAACGCTTTTCGCGGGACTGGACATAGGCGGGCAGAGCATCAAGGGCATAGTCGTGGACGGTCTGGGGCGGGTCCTCGTCGAGTCTTTCCGCGCCACTCCCGCCTCCGAAGGAGCGGCCGCCGTGCTGCGTGTCGCGAAGGCCGTCATTTCCGAACTCTCCGGAGCGGGGAAGATCGCTTCGATAGGCGTCGGCACTCCGGGCGGCGTGGACCGCGACGGGGTTATCGTAGGCATGTCGGCCAATATCGCGGGCTGGTACGGCACAAGATTGGGCGAGGAAGTGTCCGCCATGTCCGCGGCGCCCTGCGGCGTGAGAAACGACGCGAACCTGGCAGCCTACTCCGAATGGGCTGTTAGGGACGGCCGCCCGAAGGGGCTGCTCTTCATTGGTCTCGGCACGGGAATCGGCGGGGGCTACGTCGAGGAGGGCCGGATCTTCGGCGGCTGCGACGACAGGGCAATCGAGATCGGGCACATCATCATAGAGCCCTCGGGAAGGCGCTGCGTTTGCGGCATCGAGGGCTGTTCCGAGGCATACGCGTCGGGACCTTCCATCGGCCGGGTGGCAGCGGACCTGGCGCGGGGCGGGGATGCCGGCCTGGGTTCGCTGGCGCGCGCCGCCGGCACCGCCCGGTCTTTCGCTGGCTCGGCTCTCGCGGCG